>WJIR01000093.1 GCA_014730175.1 Candidatus Zixiibacteriota bacterium | reverse complement strand
GGCTTCCAGTCTGTAGAAATAAACTCCGCTGGAGAACTCCTCGGCGTTCCATCTAACGGTGTACACTCCCGGCTTGTGAATGTCATCAACCAGAGTTTCCACCAACTGTCCCGCCAAATTATAAACGCTAAGGTTCACTCCGGATTTAGTGTCCACTCCATAGGTTATGTTGGTGGAGGCGTTAAATGGATTGGGGAAATTCTGCTCCAGAGCGAATCCGACGGGTAAGCCACCGCCGAGTTCCTCAACGCCCGATTGATTCCAGGAGCTATCGAATACAACCGACCTGAGCATAAAGTCATTTCCGTAATCCATATTCCAGCTTCCATGTCTCCAGTAAGAAAGCGAATCCGGACTTGAGTCATCACCACCAACACCGGGGTCTGCCGGAGTTGATTCCAACCAATGGAAAACTGCGCAGAAATCGCCGCTGGCTATCTCGATCTGATCGCCCGGAGGAATCTCAAAATCAACCCAACCGGGAGCGGAACTGGGAGTAACCGACCATGGTCCTGCCAGTACGTCGCCGGGATTATCGCCGCTGATACCGTTTACCGTGAACTCGAACGGATCATTACCGTTGACGTAAGCTCTAAGCATAATCACGGTTACCGGATATATCGACGGGGTGCAGCGGACTGCAAAAGCGTTGTCATCCCAGGTGTCTGAGCAGATCCACCATCCATCCGCATCGCCATCATCATAAGATATCCCGGATCCATCCACAATTGTATATTCAATCGGATCATCTTCGCCTTCGGCAGGAAAATAACCGGTATTTGCACTATCGGAGTTATCGGTGGCTTCGATATAATAAGAAATCTGAGTTCCCGGATCACCGCTCGGGATAGAAGCCTCCCAAACATTGCCGGTTACATTATCCATTGGTACGCTAACATATCCGTCACCCGGATTATAGTAGACATAAGCTTCCGATACTCCCGCATCGTCGGTTATTGTTGCTGAGACGAGTTCCTCGGCCGGATCGATCTGGGTAAATCCCATAGTGATCGGAACGTGATTTATTGTAGGGGCAACTATGTCCTCGCCGTAGTATTGAACGACCGCCCTGATATTTGCATCATGTTCCAGCGTCGTCCAGCTCTCGGAGGGAAGCTTATAGTTGCTTCGATTTTCCGTGACTCCGTCGCCGTCGGAAGTGAAGTATGGAGGCGGAACTCGCGTATACTCAATACCGGCATGAAAATCAGCATCACCGATATCGATCGCTTCAGCGAGGTTGATTGTCTGGTAATTCATATTTCCTGATAACGATTTCTGGAAAGGAGTAACCAAATCATTTCCCGGCTTTCCGTTACCGTCATCTTCCCATATGTGAATCAGCGCCGGACCAGCCTCCCCGTACGATGCGATCTTCAATGATATTAACGAGCAAGTCTGCTCTGGCGTGAATCTAACCGAGACCATCGTTTCATCCTGATTGTAGGTTGGATAATAAAACGTAGGCGCAGTGTCGTAAGCGAGCAGGTTTTCCTGAACATCACACGGAGTTTCAGGCTGCTCAATTGGGTTCAAAACCGACCGAACCACAGGCTTTTTGACAACCTCCTCCGCTGTCACAGAGATGCTGATCATTAATGCGCCAATAACAAATGCAATTAGTGCAATCTTACGCATTTTAACTCCTTATTCGTGTAAAGGTTAGATATATGATATTATTCAAACGATAGTTCATCACCGAAATTACTGGGATCATAAGCACTAGTTGCAATTATCGTACCATACGCGCAACTAAGCGGTGATCGCCAATTCAATACCGGTCAAACTCAGATAAACTTCTCAGCTACTGCTTTCTTTAGACCTACTATAAGTCTGTTGTAGAACATGTAACGTGGCTTTTAAAAATGCACCACTACTACCCATTGCGATATAAATATGCAAAAAAATACACTCTTTGGCAAGGAAATAATCGCTATAAATGCGAAAAATTTATACCAGGCAGTATGATATTTATTAGGGAGGACGATCTATTGTATCGTTGTTTGCGGTAAATATGTTTTTTTGACTGATTGATCGTTGCGTACAAGCCGGTTGTCCGGCTTCATATTGATGGGAGATATCTTCTCGATATATTCCTCAACCACCTGTATATCCAAATCGTAGGTGTATGTTTTGCGTTCCTGCGGGATATTCACCAAAAGCTCCATGCCGCTGTTACCCTCGGCGAGATAATTGGTGGTGATTACATGATATTCTTTCTCCGGATCCAATGGCTCGCCGTTGATAATGAATTCGGTTATTCTATTCCATTTCGGAAGCTGTTTATTGTAGGTGATTTTAGCCCCTGAAATTAATATACCCCTATCGGAACGGTTCGAAAGAAGCTTTGTTTCGACAATCCGCTTGATAGTCTTACCCTTCAACTTGAATTTGACCAGTTGATTACCGAACGGCATTACTTTAAATAGCTGTCTGGGCGTGATATCTCCCTGAGGTAATTCCGCACGCACACCGCCTATATTCGAAAATGCGAAATCGGCATTGTAATAATCCCGGAAAGCATCCACAATTAACATCCCCATCGTGTTTTCAGCCGCAAATCCACGGGTGAGTCTGCTATTAGTGTAACCGATCGGATCATCCATCCCCTCCTCGGCAATCGCCTGTTCTCTGGCTATATACTCACCGACTTCATTATCCCGAGGGAATTCATCTTCGAATAAAGTAACCATAGCGCCTCTTTCGGCAGGCAGTTCATAGCCGGCGATTGTTTTTGTATTCTTATCAATCTTCACTATTATCTCACCCACGCTGGTGCCGTTTCCATAAGTTTGCAGAATTAGAGTATGGTGTACAGGATCCTCCCACGGTTCATAGTAGCCCCTGTGAACATGACCTGTAAACATAAGGTCTATATCCGAGAATACATTAGCCGCATGCATCGCCAGACCCTCAACGCTCGAATCTCCTTCGGTTTGCCGCTCCCTAACCTCCTGCCAGCCTTCCACCGGATCATAAGGCAAAAACATGTGTGTTAAGACTAACAGGATATCACATTGAGGACGAACTTCGGGAATGAGTTCCTTAAGAACCTTCTCTTCGGAGAGGAATTCTACATTACCCATGTTCTCAGGAAGCGCCATAGTCGGTGTTGCCGTAAGTCCCACTCCGATAATCCCCACTTTCAATCCGTCGTATTCTTTGATTATATACTCGTTGATATTCGGGGGAACCTCGCCGGTATCTTTATCAACAATATTGGCACCCAACAATGGGAATTCCGCTGTTTCGATCATTTTCTCCAATGCCGGATAACCGAGATCGAATTCGTGGTTACCGATCACCATGGCGTCATATCCGACCATATTCATAAAGTTGATTACCGCCAATCCCTCGGATTTCGTTCCGATTGGAGTACCGGAGAAAAAGTCTCCAGCGTCCAGTATCAATGTATAGCCGCCTTTTTCTTCGATTGCTTTCCGTCGCTGTTCCACATACGTAGCGAATGAACCACCGCCGCCCAATGGCGGAGGGAATTCGGGATTCATAAACGTAGCCCCGGTCGGCATGATACCGCCATGAACATCGTTAGTATAAATGATGTCGAGGTAATAATAATCCTGCTCTTCACCTGACGAATTGCTGGCAGTGATAAATACCGTAGATAGCAATATACAAATTATAAAAAGTCTGGTCTTCATAGTTTCGACACTCTCAAGTTAAGTTAACATGAATATCGTTCATTTCAATATTTTATATGGCGTGATTTAGTCTGTTGTTCACATTTTCCCGAATTTAAAGCTCAAACCTGTACAATGCGGAAACTGTTCCTTGCAGATGGGATTCCTTGAGCTTATTTATCTCGGCATCCCATCGATTACCGGTAGCAAACCAACCGCTTTGGCGCGAAGACCGGTTGGTCAACGCTCCGGCAAGGTCTATCTGCAGATTCCCAAATGCAAAGCCGGTGCCGACTGAAACCACAGTGGTTAGGACGCTTCGATTATCCGGTATCGGCGAGACTCGAAAACCGAAACGAGCGGGGATTCCGCCGAAAAACCTGTGTTCCACACCAACCCGAACTTCCCATATATTTTCCAGATTATCATGGTAAGTAGTATCTATCGCCGTGGCGGTGGTATCCGCACCGTAGACGGTTTGGGTCCCTTCATCATAAAGCCTGTAATGTGACCAATGAATGTAATGGAATTCCACCTCCAGATAAGACATAGTAGCCGAACGCGGCCTGTAGGATAGAGCTGTCCCGATCTCAAAAGGAATCACTTCCTCATAGATTCCGGACTGGGATATTGTCAACGGAATGTTGTATTCGGAATATCCGTATTCCACCATATACTCAGGCCTGAGAGTAAAACTCGCCTGGAATCTATCCGATGGACGGAAACTCAATCCAACAAGAAAATAACCGGTTTCTTTGGGAGAAACGAATTTCTCGTCGATCGTATTAGTCACAGTTGTATCGGGATAAATCTTCTTTTTTTCAAACTCCCGGTCTGAGTTCTCAGCGGCGGGAGCATAATTGTAGGATATCCCCACATGGAATGGCTTGAAATCCCATCCCGCGCCGAATCCGAGATAATAGGCTCGTCCTTCATTGCGGACACTGTTGATTGAAATCAGAGAATCCCTTTCGTTCGGCTGGGCAAAGCCGGAGGATTCCCGCACTTCTTCCTCGTAGTTGTATCTGTAATCCTTCAACGGATGATAGCTGATACCTATACCCGGCGAAAACCGCTTTTTGTTCGACTTGTAGCCGATCGAAAAACCGAAATCGGGATACACCACCGCAGATTGGGAATAAATATTATCGACCAGGTATCCATCGAAATTATCATGAGCGGGGAATGACCAATCTTCGCGGGCATAGGTTAGACGATAATCCAATCCAAGCGTTAAGCCATCCATGCGAGACAATTGAGCCGGATTTAAAAATACGGCGGTTCCGTTAACCTCGGAATTCATTCCAACGCCTCCCATGGCTAATGACCGGGCGGTCAAGCCGGTATTGTCATCGCCCCAGGTGACATCGAAGTAATCGTATCCTGCTGAACTGCCCGCCAATGCTATAATCATCAATGCGGCAAATAAAGTAACTTTTTTCAACATATCATATCTCCAAATTCGTAGATTACCAGCTAATATCCGCCTGCAGACGGAATGAGTGATTTACATCGTGAACATTATTGGCATCGGGTTCTATGGGATCGGCATCCCGATCATCCTCGTTATAGTACCTCGCATCCACGTAAGTACGCGGCCGGGCATCATCTATTGTATATTTGAAATTAATTGATATCCTGTCGGTTATGCGGTCTCTTATCGCTACATAGTAACGATTAGCCTGACCATCGGTTACGAAAAATTCGTTTTCCTCGAATCCCCAGAAAAATCCGTCGTAAATCAAAAAGCCGGCGCTCGCAGCGAAGTAATCAGAGAAGTTATGCTCGATATACGCTCCGAACCCATCGCTTGGGGATGCAGAATTACCCAGAATCGGCTGACCTTCTCCGTATTCGGGCCTGTCAATCAATCGTGGACGCGGAGGCCAGGTAGTTTTTCCGATGAAGTAAAGCAGCGATAAATCATCATAGCGCGATAACCTGAACGAGAAATGGAACCGTGTCGTTACATTATCAAAGCGCGTTACATTATAGATATTATCCTCATCCCTTGATTGCCATTTCTGCCGCAACCTCAGGTAAACCGGATAGATTGGTCTGTAATATAGTTTCAGCACAATACGTTTGTAGTGCGCCTGGTCTGCCAATCGGTTGAAGATATCGAATTCAATCTGTGAGGTGAACTGCCTCATCATCTGGTAACGCCACTCCAGATAGATACCTTCTTCCGCTTGGGGCATTACCGAATTATCAAATACGAAACCGTAGAGAGGATCTTTAAGATAAAATTCATCCTCGAATATGGTGCCCTTATACCTTTCGTAATTGGAAAAACCGCGATTGTAAGGATTATCGTAATCGACATCATAATGACGATAAAGCATCAGCAGGTGGGTTCGATTATACTGAAGAAATGCTGAAAGCACAGCAGCCTTCGGATCATCGCCCATCTTAAAGTAGCTGCCGTTTTTCTCCAATTCCGCATACTCGCCCTGAAGAGCCAGATTCTTTATTATTGCCTGAAAATTCCAGCCGTAAACTCTCCTGTATTTACCATCGACATCATATCCCGCCAGGATTTCGTTATCCTGGGTAATTTGCTTGTCGAATCGATCGGTAATTGTTGACAATTTCGGGTCGAACTTACGATTGTAAAGGCTTTCGTAGAACGATGCTCCTATATGAGTTCCGGGCTTGAAACTGTATCTCAAATTCCCACCGTAGGTCTTCTCCTGGAGAACATCCAGCATATCATTTAAACCATATTCCCTTAAAACCGAATTGGGTACCCGAGGGGACATTATGATGTAGTTGTTGACAGTCCCATCGTCGTTTAAGATCGCATCTTTCCAATCGTTCGAGTAAAAGAAAATAAGATCGAGATTGTAGGCGCTGGCTTCGCCGGCAAATCCGTTTAAAGTAAACTCATGTGATTCGGATATATCACCGATAACACCCTTGATTCTCTTATCCCAGGAGTATCCCGATTTGCGGGGTTTGAAATAATCCAAATTCTCCATCACTATCCCATGACCGAAACTCACAAGATAATTCCCAACGTAGAAATTGCGAAGATATACAGGTCCGAGCTGCTTTTTCAGTACGCCCGCATAAAATTTGTTATTCCATAGTGAACCGTCGAACTCGCCCAGATTTCGATGTAGAATCCAGCCGGCTACGTAATCATTGCCGTATCGTAACCGGAGCTTGGAAGCGGTAGCCGGCGCGGGGCTTTCCAGATTCAAACGATAAAACCAGCTATCATAATCAACCGTATCGCCGCTGTCATCGCCGGTTTTCAGATTCTCATAGAAGATATCCGAGTGATCATCTTCGAATCGCCTGGTGTAAACTCGCAGCTGATAATCGCCATGGAGTTCGCGCTTCTCCGAGGGTTTCTCATAGGTGACGAAATTCCGCATGTTATAGTAACCCCAGCCGCTTAATCCCGGAACCGATCTCAATTGCCCGCGGGAATTAATCCCGCCCCGCTTCTTGATAGCATCATATACTGCGTAAGCATCCTGCGGACTCACATTCTGGAGATTAATCAAATCGTAGTAGTCAGCTTCGTTAATGTAAATGGGATTCCTGGCTAAATCGATCCAGAGGTTAACCAGGTTTTCGTTGGTTCCTTCGCTTGACGCCCAGTCGGAGATTCGGTAGTAAATTTGGTTCCACCGCTCCACTTCGGGATTGTAACCGACAAAGGGGGCAATCATTATCATCGGTTTAATACGGTCGAATGTTTCCTGATCGAATCCCGGGAGCTCCCGAATCTGATAGATGCTGGTAAGGTAATCTCCGAAACGAACTCGTTCATAAAGAACCTGCGTTTGTTCTTCGGTGATCGGCAGCTTCTTTATTTCCTCGTAGGTTGCCCTGTTTATGTCCAGTTGATTATCCTCGCTGTATGGCGTCGCGAAGCTATTGGAACATAAAATCAATACTCCTGCTAAAATCGAAATCACTATCCTCTTCATAATTACTCCGCTGCCTTCTTCAGAGCCGTTTCAAATGAGTAACTGAAAGCGAATTGGTGAGTGTGACCCAGCACCGGATGATATGCCAGAGCATAATCGAATGCGCCGCCCTTGAAATTGAGCCCCAGTCCGCCGGTGAGATTATTGGGATTGCTCTGCAGCCCTAACCTGAATGCTAAAAACTCGAAAATATCGGCTTCTATTCCGGCCAAACCGCGGGTATCGTATCCGATCTTCTTTTCCAGCGCCCCCACGGTTCGCAGTCCATTGTAAGGTTCATAACTCAACCCAAAAGACAGTCGCTTTTGCAGGTCTTTTTGCACTTCATCTCCGAACCGAGGTGAACTGATATTTTTCACGGAAAATCCGACTTTGGTCCTTCCCCTGATGGTCGCAAAGACACCTACATCCAATCCCAACGCTCCCTGGTCAGAGGGAGGTTGACCGCCTACCGATTCAGCGAACTTTAACTGGAAGTAGTTTACATTGTAACCGATGGAAAGTGAGGAATGAACATCTTTCATTAAGCTGATACCATGACCGATACTCATGGTAAGCTCCGTCTCCAGTTCCACCCCCTTGTAATCCACCCCGAACTGTTGCCCGGATATAGCAAAAGTCCCGAATCTATCCGTCGGAAATGCAACGGCTAATCCATAGTAGTTAAGGAAATCCAGTCCGAATGGTTTCTGAGAAGTCGCATAGAGCTGAACCAGTTCCAACTGGGATAATCCGGCAGGATTATAAAAGATGGCAGTTACGTCATCCGCCAGACCAACGAAAGCATTGCCCATTCCCCGCGCTCTTGTGGATGGACGCATGTCATCGAACGCCGCCCAAGCCTGCACGAAGAGGGTTAATGACAGCACTACAGTAATAATAATCAGTTTTCTCATAATCTATCCCGAGTTTGTCTTTTTCGAATAGTTCTATATGCTATGGATACCCTATTTTAACGGTATCGCCACCACTATCGGCGCCTTGGCGCTTGTTACACGTCCCGAGGGTCTTTCTGTAGCCTCGACGTAACATATATATACTCCAATGGGAACGATCTCATTGAGCCGGTCCCTGCCGTCCCAGACCACTTCGGACACCGTGGGATCATAAGCCTCATCCAAAAGTGTGGCGATAAGAGTACCTTCGATATCATAGATTTGCACCAGCATATCCGAATTAGTCGGCGCCGCGAATGTAATTGTTATTTCCTCCCCGTAGTCCGGTATAATCACCTTGGGTGGAATATCAACGAAAGCTTCTTTAGCTCCTTCCACCGTAACCTGCGGAGAATTAGCTATCTCCTCCAGCGTATTTCCCTGATAGGAGGTCAGCACCTGGAAGGTATAGGTGCCGGGGGTTGCCGGAGTCTGTAAGTTCTTAATTCTAATAACGCCGCTTGCTGTTTCGGTAATAGCGGTTCCATTTATGCGAACTGAGTTACTTTCTATGGTGACGGCAACAACAGTTGTGTCTATTCCGTCCCCGTAAAGTTCTACTCCGTCTTCATTAGCGCTCCCCCATATCCATCCGCTCGGAAGTACTACTTTGACGATATCCAGCGTGACGGATGAATCGGAGAGGATGGTGATAGTCTCCATTAATCCCGTCTCATCTGCCTGTACACTGCCGGGCGAAATGTCCGCAATGCCGATTCCCTCCGGAAGGTAAATTCCCGGATATATATCCTCGGGATAGCCGGGCACGATTTGCTTGGTATTATTATAATCTCCGCCGATCCCTATAACCGTATAGGTATCGCCGACAACCAGATTATCCACCTCGATATCGGTTGTATTCCATACCCGCACTGTCACCTCCCCGGAACCATCATCCACCATAATATTGCGTCCCCCGCCGGATTCATTGCCTATGGACATTATGGCTCCGCTAACTACCACCAGAGATGAGTTCCAATCCTGTTCCGCTGCCTGTGCGGTGGTTAACTTCTGAGGGGACGGCAATGGCTGCAGCGAATCTATGAAAGTAATCTCAGGATCCTTCAATTCCATCAGGGTACTCTCGTAGTAATCGAGTTCACCGTAAGCCCTGATTAAGAATCCTCTTTTTATGTACTGGGTATATTCGGGAGTAATGTTGAATGAGAATAGATTTAATCCGCGTCCCGAGTTATCCTGAAAATAAGCGTTCAGCCTGTCGGTCTGGATGATGTCAATTCCTATCGTCACCACCCCCTGGCAGGTAACCATTTCGCCGCTCCATGCCGAAGGATCCGACTGAATCTCCGCCATGCTGACCACTTCGATTATTTGAAGGGAATCGAGCGGGGAGTTTGCCGTTGCGTTGGAATCATCGGTAGCCGATACTCTATAAAAAATCCATCCCGATGTATCCACAGCAGGAATTATCCCGGAATATGTGTTGCCATTGTTGCTCATTGGAATGCTGTTCGGCGTAGAATTATCGTTGATTCCGTAACGAACCGACGCCGATTCGACACCGGAATCGTCAGTGATCGTGGCTGTAACCGTAACATCATCCAAACTGGTTGGCGATGATGGCGTGGCGGTAACATTCGAGATGTCGGGAGGACGATTACCGCCTTCAAACTCTATATCATCGGCATCGCGCGGGTAAATAATATAATAAATCTCATTGCCCTCCTTGAAGCTGGATACCACGCCGGTAAGCGAGATGATTGTTTCGCCTTCCGCGGGTGTTGTCGTATGATAATCATTGCCGATATAAACCGCTCCGCTTCCATCATCGACCGTCCAGCGATTATTCCCATCCACTTCGGTAGTGACTTCCACATCAGATAATTGCACCAGCATTCCTTCGTAAGCCTCGGATGATTCATTGCACGTTTGCGCCAAATCCCCTGATTCTATTTCCAGAGCACCGAATACCGAAACTGAACTTTCGAGTATCGTTAATGAGGTAACATAGTCTAAGAAGGTGTATCCGGAGAAATCCCCATCATTGTCGTACACGGTTGCGCTGAAACTGACCGAGTCTCCCCTCGATACATCATCATTATTATACCAAACATGAATCCCGCTCCACAAAGAATCCGCATCCTGAATATAAAAACTTGAATCGGATTCAATAAATGCCGTTACCACGCCGGTTATGTCAACATCATCTCCATTCAATAGTGAGGGATAACAATCTAAACCCGCAAAACCGGCGTCTTCGGTGTACTGAATTTCATATATCGTGGTGGCATTCGCTTTCGCAAATACCGCACACATAATCAAAAAGAGAACAATAACTACCTTTGTTTTCATATATTAATTCTTTCCTGATTTTGAGTGAGAAACTGAAATATTCTTTATTCTTTTCCGGTGATTTTCTCGAAAATTATTCGCGCCGCTTCCTTTGCGCTGAGCTGATCGGAGCGCACCGTGAGGAATGGATTCTCTTCCTGAGCATAGGGATAACCGAATCCGGCAATCCGTATCTGCCCCATTTTTGCGCGTTCATACAGATTCTCTATCTGAGCTCTGTCCGTGCGTACTCTCTCGCGTTCGATACAGATTTCCAGTGGGCAGTCTATAGAGATTACCTCAAAATTCTTAATCAGTTTTCTGGCAACTTTACGCCCTTCACCCTTTCCATCCACAGAATCCATAATAACATTAATATTATGCTTATTCAGAAGATTGGCAATGTATGCACTACTGAAATAGACTATTTCTTTTTCTCGGTCAGAGAACGTGGGATTGGGCGTGATGACCTGGCGGACATCATCCAAACGGAGGATCTCAAAAGCAAAATCGGATTCTTCCAGCAGCTTTCTGAGTTCCTTGCAGATTGTGGTTTTGCCTGCTCCGGACAGGCCGGTAATCCAGATGGTCCAAGGCGGCTGAAGCATTCATTCCTCTTTTTCACCAATTGTTAGAAAAAGCTAAAATAGGAATGAGCTTTCGGCGTGTCAACAGGTTTAATATTAAAATTCGATCTTTAGTCTGGGTTATTCATAAATTACCCGATCGGTAGCGGAAACCTTGCGCTTCCGGCAGGCTGTTGATAAAACCATGTACCGCAAGGTTCAAACGAGCCCCACGTTTCAACCTGGGGAGGATCGCTATTTTTAGTAACGACGGGTTTTAACCCATCTTGCATTGTTGTAAAATCCCCGAAGGACAAGCCTTCGGCTACGGTTTACTGGCTTTTATGAATTATACGGGTTAGATGTAATTAGCTGATATCCATGAGGTTGCTGTATTCTTTATGGGCGGATATCCAGTTAAAGACTGCAAAACCTACTTGAGCAATGTCATCCGGCGAGTTTGCTCAAAAGAATCTGTCTGCATCCGATAAAAATATATTCCCGAAGCGACCTCCTGTCCCGCCTGGTCGGTTCCGTCCCACACAATCTCATAACTTCCCGCCGGTTGATCCGAATTAACCACGGTTTTAATTCTCTGTCCGTAGATATTGTATATTGAGATTTCAACCTGAGAACTACGGGGAAGTTTATAGGAGATTTCGGTAACAGGATTAAAAGGATTGGGGTAGTTTTGTCTCAGCTCAAAGGTTGTAGCTACCTCATCGGATACCTCTTCTTGGATTTCGGTTGGGACTTCCTCGAGCTGCACTCTCATCAACCACTTGTATAACATTCTGTCCCATCCATTGGTCTCTACGTCATACCACCAGCTGCGATAATTCCACGGGCGTTCGGCATCAGCCCCTACTTTTGCCCCAATAATTCGGTAAAATCCGTCAGGCCAATGCACTATCATCCAGAAATCACCCGGCTCGGTTATCACCGGATCATCGAAATCGACCTCCAGCCAATTCCCCGGCGGTACGCTTTCCGGATCCTCATACTTGGTGATGACATCTATCGGATTTGGTTTTCCGTTTCCGTCACCCCATATAGCTATATAATCCCAGAAATAATCATAAGGATCCCAACCGGCATAAACCCAGCCCTTATCTATAATATAGGGCGGATCGATATTCGGCGTAAATCGCACCGAAAACATATCGTTATCGCGCTCGCCAACCCAGTACTGATACTCGGCGGAGCCATCCTCATAAAACAATTGTTTGACCGCCTTGAAATCCATGGACATCCGGTTATCCTCCGGATTGTGGTCACCTTCGATATCAGCCGAGAAGTGAATGGTATAACTTCCGGTATCATCGGGCACCCAGATAGGAAATTCCACAGCCATTTCGCTATATGGGTTTAAATCCGATATGGTAATAGTTTGATTGTAAACATCGAATCCCAAAAAGTTTTCAATCCTGCATGTCGCTTGAAAATCATCGAAATAAGTACCCAAATTCTTAAACGTGGCTAAAGGAATGATCTCGGAACCGAAAGAGATGCTGTCGGTGGGAAACAATATGTCCGTAACCAGTATATCCCACCAGCTTCTCCCAACTATATTCATCTCATCGTTTCCCTCGTCCATATCACCCTCGAGTTCTGAAATAAAACGAATATCATATCGACCGTCCCCCACCGGCGGTATCCAATAGGGCTCGAACGTGACACTCTCATACTGGAGAGAGGGCAAGTCGGTTACGGTTTCCGTTTGATTGTAGAGAACTTCATCAGTAAACATATCTGTGATCACACAGCGCACATCGAAGGTTTCGGTATGTTTCCCGATATTGATAAATCGGGATTGAAGAAGCACAGGTTGACCTGGTATAATGAACTCCCATGGCGATATGATTGACAGCACCGCCACATCGTGAGGATATTGTTCGGCGACCTTTATACTATAAACCATCCCGCCGAACCCCAGCGCTCTGGCATGAACAGCTTTTCCTCCCGCGGTCACATAACGTCCGTCCGCGGAAATATCTACGCTCATAATCGAGCCCTGCTCGTCAGCTTCGTCCAATAAGCGGAAGATCGGATTGGAGCTTTCTCGATTGAAAATCGTCAGGACATCACCGTAGGCGCCTTCGAATTTACCCCAACAACAAACTACACCGATACTCCCATCCGCGGATAGTGCGCAATCGTTAACAACATCCCCGAATTGATCATATCGCCAGTAAATACTGTTCGATGTGAGATCAATCATCAAAGCCGTTCCGCTGTACGGCGTAAAATCGAATGTCCCGCACATCGCTGTGGTTCCATCATCGGAAATTGCCAAACCTACCACCCAGTCGAATCCGGTATCGTATTCATAGGTATTCACATACTCGGAGCCATCCCATTCATATACCCGGAACCAGCCGATAAAATCGCCCATAACCAGCTTGGAACCATCAGCGGATAGTTTAGCTACATTTTGCGAGAAATTCTCCACGGAATCCCTGATTACGCCCGACTCTACATCATAAATGTATATCTTATAGTAACATGAAACAGCCGCCACCGAACCGTCGCCGGAGAGATCGACTCCGTAAATGCCGCCGTCCGGTACAAAGCGTTCGGCGAAAACCGTATCTTCGGTTACGGTATCGAAAACCCAGAACGACCCGACAACCTGCAAAGAATCCTCAACACAGGCTAAAATAGCCCCATCATTGGAGTAGGAAACATCCCTGGAACCCCAATTCTTGCCGATTTCAAATTCCCTGTAAGGCAAGGGTGAACCGACATCCCAGTAACGAAAAGGTTGGTCGCGCCCGTTGGATACCGCTGTATGAGCGCCGGAGTTATCGATACGGATAGCTCTATCCTCGTCCATGTAATAGCGCCAAACCGGACTCGCCCCTCCGATAGTTCTATATTCGGCGGTTCGGGAATTGTTCAGCCACCATCCGGCGGATATATCCCCCCCATCCGGCGAAATAGCGGCGTTTTCGGCGATTGCATACTCATGATTCCTATCCACCCAGATTATGTCCGCCAATAACCGGGTATTGACTTTTACCGGTTGTTCCGACTGAGCTGTAGTCGGCGAATCGCCGGACTCTCCCGGAGTGAGATAACGTATCTTGCGTATTGATTCCGATGAGTCTATATATGAAGATATACCCTCGAAATCTTCGGCGATAACCGGAATATTAACTACCGATATTGCCAGAACAATTGTGGCAATCAACTGCAACTTATTTTTATGCGCCATAATACCTCCTGTTATTATGCGCTGAGATTTATTATTTTGCTAACGTCATCTTTATAACTTCGGATTGTCCGCCGAAGTTCAACTTCGCAAAGTATATGCC
>WJIR01000092.1 GCA_014730175.1 Candidatus Zixiibacteriota bacterium | reverse complement strand
GATATGCCGGAAGTTCAGGAAGCACAAGCATTTGGTGACAGAGTGAATGTATTCGCGGAGGACACCGAAGAGATAGCCAGCAGAATAAAGAGCGAGTTGGAAAGCAATGGAGTTACCGTCAGTAGTCGAAGGCTAATCACTCCTTCGCTGGAAAATGTATTTATATCCTTGATGCAATCCGAATAACTTGAGGAAATCATGAAGTTCATCGTTACATTATATAGTATAATCTGTCTTTCATTCGGTGCGCCGGAGATAATCGCGGAAGAGACTAAGTATTTAACAGTTGGAGAATGTGTGGAACTTGGGTTGAAGAACAACAAAACGCTGCATTCTTCGTTGATGGAAATTAAAGCCCGCGAGGCTGAAGCATCCGAAGCCAACACCTACCGCTTGCCATCGTTATCGTTTGCGGCATCCTATACACGATTGAGCGATATCCCCCCCTTCGAAATATCTCCCGGTTTACCTCCGCCATCTCCTTCAACTATTACCATTTCCGAGCCGATACTGGATAATTATAATCTCCGGCTGTCGCTTCAGCAGCCGCTTTTCACCGGTCTACGGCTTCACAACAGGTATACAATGAGTCAGCATTTGGCGGCATCGACCCGATCCGATTATCAAAGAGTGAAATCGGATTTAACCTTTGAAATACGCCAAGCTTACTGGTTTTTATTCAAAGCATTGAAAAACAAGGAAATTGTGGATGACAATGTTCTTTTGATGGAATCGCATTTAAAGGATATCGAGAATTTTTATGAGCAAGGTTTGGTGACCAAAAACGAGGTTTTGAAAGTTCAGGTGCAATTATCGAACACTAAGCTGCGCCAGATAGAAGCTCAAAATGCGACCCGTTTGGCGAAGATATCCTTAAATAATCTTCTCGATTTACCCCTTGGTACGGACATCATACCGGTATCCGAAGCAGATTGCCAGGTGAGGGAGTTCGCGGATGTTGACGCTCTTATAAAGCAGGCAAAAAGAGAACGTTCCGAGATGAAGATGATGGAATCAAGGAAAAAGGCGGGGCAGGCGGGGGTGAATATAGCGCGCGCTGGTTGGTTCCCAAGTCTTTATTTGACAGGCAACTACTATTACTCTCGTCCCAATCCCAGAATCATGCCTGCCGAAGATGAATTTGATGATACCTGGGATGTGGGCGTATCCCTGACATTTGATATTTGGAACTGGGGAAGGACGGTTTATCAAACCAGAAAGGCGAAGGCGGAGCTGGCGCAGATCGAGGACGCATCCAGCCGGATCGAGGATGGAATAGAACTTGAGGTCACAAATAACTATTTTGAATTCATGGAGGCTCGTGATAAGGTCGCGATCGCGGAGGAATCGGTGGAGCAAGCTGAGGAGAACTATCGGATCACCAACGATGAATTCAAAGTCGGAATGGCGCTGAATTCCGATCTCCTCGATGCCGAAGTTGCCCTGTTGAGAGCAAAGGTTGAACATACACAGATTCTGGTTGATTATGAACTGGCAAAAGCGAAGCTTTTAAAGTCGATAGGAGAGTAATACTTCAATGGGCGAAAGCGCTATTACGGTTAAGAACCTGACCAGGCGGTTCGGTGATTTTACCGCCGTGAACAATATCAATTTCGAAGTTGAGAAGGGGGAGATCTTTGGGTTTCTGGGAGCCAACGGCGCCGGTAAATCAACGACAATAAGAATGCTCTGCGGAATTTTAAGTTCAACATCGGGGACAGCCGAGGTTGGCGGGTACGATATCAACGAAGAGCCGGAGATGGTTAAAAAGCATATCGGGTATATGTCACAGAAGTTTTCGCTTTATGAAGACCTCACCGCCGCTCAGAATATCGAATTCTACGCCGGTGTTTACGGGCTGGAGAACTCTCATTTTGACGAGCGTTACCGATGGGTAATCGATATGGCGGGGCTTTCCGGACGGGAACACAGCCTTACCGGAGAGTTGCCGGGCGGATGGAAACAACGATTGGCGCTGGGATGCGCTATATTACATGAACCTGAGATAGTTTTCCTGGATGAACCAACCGGCGGCGTTGACCCTATCTCCCGCAGGGGTTTTTGGGATTTGATTAACGATCTTTCGGATAAAGGCCACACGATTTTCGTCACCACCCATTACCTGGATGAGGCTGAGTACTGCAATACCATTATGCTAATACATGCCGGAAATATAGTAGCTGGTGGCAGTCCCCAGGAGCTTAAGACGGATTATATCGAATACTCGATGTATGAACTCGAATGCGATAATGTTATCGATGCCATGGAGAGCCTGAGAACGAAGAACTGGGTGGAAGATGTCTCGGTTTTCGGAACGAGTCTTCATATCGGGACGAACGAAGAGGAGGCGGAACGAAAAGTGCGTGAGGAGCTTTCGGATGCCGGAATCGAGGTGAGAAGATTCGAGAGGATTATACCATCGCTGGAGGATGTCTTTGTACACCTGGTTCAAGAGGATAAACGGATAAGCCGGTAACCATCATGAATAAACTATTCAAGAAGCTTAAACCGATCGTTAAAAAGGAGTTTCGGCAAGTTATTCGCGATAGAAGGACGCTGGCTGTATTGCTCTTCATCCCGGCTTTCCTTATTACCATGTTCGGCTATGCGTTAAATTTCGATGTCAAGCATATTATCATGGCGGTTTATGATGAAGATAACAGCAAGCTGAGCAGGGAATATGCCCGGAGCTTTATTCATACGGAGTATTTCGATCTATACGGCTATCTAAACGACCGGGATCAGATAGACAACTTGATGGGCAATGAGGTAATCCAGGTTGCACTGGTTATACCGCATGATTTTTCGAATTACCTGATAGCAGGAAAAGAGAGCAAGGTGCAGGTTATTATTGATGGCGCCAATTCCAACACCGCCACGACAGTGAACGGTTATGTGGAAGCGTTCACCGGAGACTTTTCTCAGAAGATTATGCTCAAAACATTTCTCAAAACAGGCAGCAAAGCGGCGGTCATGCCTATAGATTTTCGTCCCAGGATCTGGTTTAATCCGGAGCTTAAGAGCGCCAAGTTTCTGATTCCGGGGCTTATAGGATTTATCCTGATGATTACCGCCGTGGTTTCTACCGCGCTTTCTATTGTTCGGGAAAAGGAGAGGAATACAATAGAGCAGATACTGGTCTCACCGGTCAATCCGCTGGAGTTGGTAATCGGTAAAGTGGTACCTTACATTCTGATTTCGCTGATCGCCGCCGCAGCGGTTTTACTCGTAGGGAATATTCTTTTTGATGTGGTTGTCAATGGAAGTTACCTGCTCCTGTTGTTAGTGACTTTGATTTTCCTGGTTGCCTGTCTCGGTCTGGGGATACTGATCTCGACGGCGGCGGAAACTCAGCAAACAGCATTCATGATGGCGACTATGATAACGGTACTGCCAACATTCATCCTTTCCGGTTTCGTTTTCCCGATCAGGAATATGCCGGAGATTATCCAGGCGATTACATACCTGGTGCCTGCACGGTATTACCTGGTAGCGCTTAGAGCTATTATTTTGAAGGGAGTCGGTATCACAGCATTCTGGGATCAGATTCTCTACCTGATCGCATTCGGCGGATTGGTGCTTTCTGTCAGCATAGTGCGTTTGAGGAAGTGGGGATTGTGATATCGGTTTATTACAGATGGCATCAGGTACGGAGGTCTGTCGCTCCTAAGAAAATAGGATTTCCGCACCTGATAGATATAACATCAAACGCTCACACCAGAGGCGTTCAACTCGTTTGATCCCATCGGTCAGACGAGGATGTTTGATCGCACCAGAAATAAATATTGAAAATGAATACGATACTGCACATAATCAAAAAAGAATTCCTTCAATTTCGGCGCGATAGGCGGATGTTTGCCATCAGTTTTGTTGCCCCGGTATTTCAACTGATAATGTTAGGCTATGCCGCCAATCTCGATGTCCGCAATGTTCCAACCGCAATCTGCGATCTGGACAATTCCCGAACAAGCCGGGAGTTCGTTGCCAGCTTTTCAAACTCGGGATATTTCGAACAGCGATATTTCGTCGATGAGATGAAGCATATCGACGGTCTTATCGATAATGGAGAGGTCGCTTTGGCGATTATTATCCCTCGAAATTTCAGCAGAGATTTAACTGCAGGCAAATCCCCTCAGCTTCAAATTATCGCCGACGGTTCCGACGCCAACACCGGCACAATCGGTCTTAATTACGCTTCCATGATCGTGTCAGAATATTCTGGTGATATCCTGATGAAGGCATTAGAAAGGCGAACAGATGTCGGGAACACGCCCAAGCTGATTAAAGCCGAAATCAGAGTATGGTATAATCCCGAATTGAAAAGCAGGAATTTTATGATACCGGGAGTGCTGGCATTGCTTCTGATGGTGGTTACGTTAATTCTTACCTCACTGGCGATCGTTAAGGAAAAAGAGATCGGCACCATGGAGCAGTTGATCGTTACTCCCATCAAACCGCACCAGTTGATTATAGGCAAGTTAGCGCCATTCACACTGATCGGCCTGGTGGATATTATCCTGGTACTGCTGGTCGCAACGCTGTGGTTCGGGGTACCGGTACGGGGTAGTGTCTTTCTCCTGTTCTTTTTATGCGCTGTGTTTTTACTTACCACCTTGGGCTTGGGGTTACTCGTATCAACAGTTTCTCGCAACCAGCAGCAGGCGATGATGACTTCCATATTCTTTATCATGCTGCCGATGATATACTTTTCCGGATTCGTTTTCCCCATTCCTAACATGCCGCCCATATTCCAGTATTTCTCCTACCTGCTTCCACTGAGGTATTTTTTCGTGATAATTCGAGGAATATTCCTCAAGGGTGTAGGGATCGCGGAACTCTGGGATCAAGCCCTTATACTGCTACTGTTCGGTATTGGGATTTTAGGACTGGCTGTGATGAGATTCCAGAAGCGGCTGGAATAGTACAATGCCTGAATATCAATCTCAGTGGATTGAAAACCGCAATGATTTCGGTCTGCTAAGCCGTGTAATTCATAAAAGCCAGTTAATCGTAGCCGAAGGCACGTCCTTCGGGGATTTCGCAATAATAAAAATTTACGGTCTGTAATTCGAGGTCCGGAAAACAGCCGGAAGCGCAGGGTTTCCGTTACCGATCAGGAAATTTATGAATAATCCAGGCTAAAAATCAGATCCCGACGAGAATAGTTCGTCGGGATCCGATCACTGAGTGGGAGATTGTTATGTTGTTTACCCTGACGGTATGATCCCGTCAAGCTTTATAAAAACGCCGCCAGCCCCCCATTGGCGGCGCCCCTTAATACAGTATTTGGCAAACCACGAGAATGACCCGCTACCATATCTGTAATGGTAGCAGATACAGTAACCGGGTCGTTCTCTGTAGCCTTAATTGGATAGGGATCCCCTCTCCTTGCCTTCCCTCCAAAAGCGCTTTGAAAAATTCCCCAAGCCGCCCCCCATCGGCTTGGGTGTTCGTTCTTAGATAAGGAGAGCTTTATAGCAGTTGTGCTTTCTTCCCCTAACAGCGCCTCCAAGCAGTGGAATTCCGCATTTATCAATGAGTCTGATCCCATACTAAAAACAGAACTCATTGTAGCCGGTTTTATCATTATCCTTTCGAACCCTATCATATTATGTTTAATTCGTTCGCTTAATAATTTCAAACCAGCTTACCTACTACTACCCCGAAATCCTCTCCAAATTTGTCGAACGAAGTAGTTCCAAACATCCGATACCGCGATACTGGCTGAATCGCATCGGCTTGAATGTTCTTTATTTAGAATTGCTTTCTTCATCTCTTTCCAAATATCATATAAGCGCTTGATGTAAAAAACGTGAAACCATATATACATTACATTTTGATTTTGTCAATACGAGTAAAATACCGGGTTATTACGTATATAAAAATACGTAAAATTAGTTTATTGATCGATTGCCCTTTTGAACCTATAAGTCGTTGTATTATATTTGCTTATATGACATCTATATATTTTTATAGACAGTCATGGAAGTGTTGAAGAGTCTATTAGCCCGGATTATTCAAAAAGACTATTAGTCTGCAGCCTTTCTGTGCAGGCAGTTTAGACGAAACAACCTCTTTTCTCTGTCTGCAGCAAATCGCTTAATACCCGCCAAAATCCACTCAGGGGAAAGATGCGCGTCTTCAACCACGGTATCCACGCTGCCGCCGCCGCGCCATTTGTTGTCCCAATCAGAAGAGAGAGAATATTCTTCGCAAACCTTGTTGCAAATCCAATCGTGCATCAACCTCCGCGCGCCATTGGTGATAACCATGGAATCCATCCACTCGTTAAAGGGAAGAACTTCATTGCGGTATGATTCCGGCTGCATTTTGAAAAGGTCGTAGCTGGGAGCGGCGATTACCTTAATGTTAAGGTTTTCCTTTTCAAGATCGGAGAGGATAGCTACCGTATTATTGGTGGAACTTGTTCCGCTGACAATAACAGCGCCCATTTTCTCCTTGTCCGGTTGGAAATCCTTGAGCAAATAAGCGCCCCTGGCAGCTTCGAAATGAGACGGTATTCCCAGTTTCTCCCTATCCGGCAATTCAATGGGTGGGCGTGTTAAATGTAAGGCAATTAACGGTATATCCTTGGAAAGCGCTTCGCCCAGCAAAACCGGCACTTCGTTGTATTCCCAGGGATAGAGGTTTATGATGCCGCCCTCGGGGAATAATTGAGTCACTCCCGGAGAAAAGATACCGAAATGAGTTCGGGAATCCTCGGCGGTTTCGGGTCCGGAGTGCCCCGCCACCCAGAGTATTTTACCTGATTTCAACGGAGAATCCTGTGCGAGTTGCGAAAACAGCCGCATTAGTCCATACTTAAGATAGCTGAAAGAGCCATAAGTTGAGCATGCGGTATAAAAGCCATTGAATTCATCTTCTGGTTTGGTATGCATATTAACGCTGGCAATACCGGCGCAGATACCGGAATTGGTAAATTCGGTTATCTCCTGAGGAAGCAGGACACCTTCCAAATTAGAGTTCCGATTGTACCATCCATAGCCCTGGAAAACACCGAATTCCTTAGCAAATCCGGAGATATTGGTGGAATCCGCCAGATCCGCCGACATGGCGATAAAAAGCGGGCGGTCATATTTCTTTGCACAATATGAGTTGACCCAGGCGCCCCACGCGGACAATGCCGCCCGGTTAGGTTTTTTGTCGCCCGCCCTGCCATAGATTTCCGGAGGATAATTTCTGTAGTCGTATAGATTCGCATCATGAATCGGGTTTTTATCTTCCGGTAATCGGAATCCCGGTAACTCATCGGTCACCGATTCGCCCAATTCAACAAGTCTATCGGCTATATAGTCGACTAACTCCTGATCCATTTCCAGAACTTTTGATACTATTTTTAGATTGGTCAGTGCCTGTGCTTGGATTTCGTCGGGAGCTTCCGGAGCAGGTTTGCCCTGGCCTTCGAATACAATTCCGTATTTGGAAGCGAATTCTCGTTTGGTTTCCCAAAAAATTTCGCTATTCATTTTGTGCGGGGTGCCATGGGATTTGTTGTCGTAAACGCCATAGCCCCGACCCTTTCTGGTTATAAAGAAGCCGCAGTTGGGAGCGTCATGCGGATTGGATGTATTAATCATATTCGTTAGCATTTGAGTGACCGGTTCCCAATCCGATCCGTCCTCCGCATTGAAAACCCTCCATCCGTAAGACTCGAACCAATCGCGGGGATTACCATGCGCAACCGAAGAAATCCTATGGTCATCGATACCGAAATCATTCCAATCAAGGAGATAGAACAGATTCGATAAACCCAATCCGAATGAGCTGTTTTTACATTCGTGGGCGGCGCCTGCCGTGTGGCCTCCTTCTCCCTCCAAAGCGAAAACCCGAACCTTCTCCGCCTTTGCCAGTTTTAACGCAGCAGCTTCACCGACTGCGGCAGGGAAACCATGACCGGAAGGACCTGTATTGAACTTAAATATCAAACTTTTGTCGATCATCTCAGCATGACCCGGAAGCCCATCTCTGTTACGCAGCGTTACCAGATCCTCCGGATAAATGGCGCGCGTTGCACCTCCGTTGACTAAATATCTTGCATCATCAGTCTGGTTATATTTAATCCGAAGAGCGTCGAACAGCACCGCCATGACTCCGTAGACCAGCGGAGTACAATGTCCTGCAATAAGGACAAACCGGTCAGCGAATCTTTTCTCGAGATTACGGATATCCCATCGCATCACACCCGAAAATAGCAAAGCTATCATCGCATGCATCTTAGATCGGCTTCCCCCCGGATGTCCGCTCTGGCGATAATTAAGCATCAAATCTATATATTGATCGGCTAAATCCTTAATCTTCTCCCAATATCCGAACTTGGTTGAAAGTGATTTGTAATCTATGTCAGACATATTATCTCCTCCGGTTGTTTAAAATCACAAAGGCGAAATATAAGCTTATCACCTGCAGCGCCGCAATCCCTTTTGTGTGTTCATCCGTTATGAAAATTGATGTTTACCTTCG
>WJIR01000091.1 GCA_014730175.1 Candidatus Zixiibacteriota bacterium | reverse complement strand
CTATTGATTCATCGCTGGTTGAAGGAATTGATATCGCTCCGACAATTGTTGAATTCGTACAGGGAGAGATACCACAAACCTGGGAAGGAAAAAATATCTTTTCTGATAAAAAGTCCAATTGGACTTACGCGGATTTGGAACAACACGGACCGATAAACAAAAGTCTCCGCAGCTTGACTGAGAAGCTATATCTCGCCGGAGAGCCGCATCGGGAGATAATCGATCCCGTTAATTACTTCGATATGGAAAATGATCCTCAGGAGAAGAACAACCTGGCTTATGATCCCCAATTCCAATCCCGGGTGGAGGCTTTGAACGATAGCTTAAATGCCATGGAACTCAGGATGTCTGCTAATACCGTGGAAGCGATGCAGGGCGAACTCGACGAAGCCACCAAAGAACGACTTAAGGCGCTGGGGTATATCGAATAATTGCAATTTTCAAGAGGGTGATATGCTCAGTCAGTAGATCAGAAACCAGGCAAAGCTTCCAGCTGAAATCCCGCATTCCAAGGAACGCAGACGAAATGGTTTCGACCTGCCCCGGATAATTCATAAAAAACGTTACACGGTTGCCGAATGTCTTTCCTCAGGGAATTCAATAAAAGTAGATCGTTTACGGATTGGAATTGAAGATTATCAAGAAACGGTGAAAGCGCAAGGTTTACGCGCCTCTTGCGTGCTTCCGCTACCTATGATGAAGTTTATGAATAATCCAGGCTACATTGGCTAATGTCGTGTAATTATTCCGAATGTCGGAAGTCGGTTAAGGCTACCGCCAAAGCATCGCTGATATCCAGATAACGAGGTTCTGTTTCCATATTCAGGATATGCGTAATCATTGCCCGTACTTTTTCTTTGGATGCTCTACCATTGCCGGTTATTGTCTTCTTGATTTCGGTTGAGGGATACGAATACACATCAATTCCCGCCTGTGCCGCCGCCAGTAAAATCACGCCGCGGGCATGCGCCATGATTATCGATGTTCGGGGATGTTTATAATGCGCATACAGCTCTTCGACCGCCATCCTGCTCGGTTTGAATTCGGATACTATAACCTTAAGCTCTTTGCTGAGCGAAATCAGTTTATCCTCTAAATTACCCTTCCCGCAACGTATGATTCCGGCTTCGACAAGTGTGGGGGAGCTTTCATTAGCTCCGACTAATCCGTAACCGGTGATATCGGTGCCGGGATCGATACCCAGAATAATATTCGATTTCCGGGAAGCAGTCATCGCTGGCTATTCGCCGCTGAATTTCTCGATTATCTCGTCATCGATATCGAAATTGGCGTACACGTTTTGGATGTCGTCGTGGTCATCAAGATGTCCCATTAATCGCAGCATCTGTTCGGCTTTCTTGTCCTCGAGCTTTACATAGTTCTGGGGAATCATGGTGATTTCGGCGCCTTCAATCGGAAAACCTTTTTCATCGATAGCCGAGCGAACGGATTCGAATTCGGTGAATGGAGTATATACCTCGTAGAAGTCATCCATCACCTGCATATCCTCGGCGCCAGCTTCTATGGCGACTTCCATAAGGTCATCCTCGGTCGCCCTGTCTGTGGGGATGCGAATCACACCGCGCTTGTCAAACATCCAGCCAACACACCCGGTTTCCCCGAGATTTCCATTGTTTTTGGAAAAAATGGAACGGATCTCCGCCACGGTACGATTTTTATTATCGGTGACAACTTCAATTAAAATCGCAACGCCTCCGGGTCCGTATCCCTCGTAGGACACTTCTTCGAATGTTGTTCCCGGAAGCTCACCGGTGCCCTTCTGGATAGCTCTTTTGATGTTGTCCTGGGGCATGTTGGCGGTTCTTGCCGCTGCAATAGCTGTACGTAAGCGGGGATTCATCTCAGGATCGCCTCCGCTATCACGCGCCGCAATCATTATCTCTTTATTCAATCTCGAAAAGAGCTTGCCTCTCTGGGCATCTAATTTCCCTTTTTTTCGTTTAATGGTTGCCCATTTCGAATGTCCGGACATAAACACCTCCTGACGTTTAGGCAAAATATTTATATTATCTTTATATTTTAACAAAAAACCTCCCGTTTAGCAACAAAAACCGTAGGGAATTCAATCTCTTTTTGAGAACTCTTGGATTGAAAATCCGCCTTGATATTTTTTACCAATACGCTATCTCAAATTACCGCTTAGTTATTGACATGCTCATGTATTACAGATATCTTATAGATGAGGTTAATCATGAAGCGATATTGCTTACTTTTACTTATTCTTTGCACCACAATTGCGCCGTTGGTTTCCTATTCGCAGCAAGCTCAGACCGACGGGAAACCACCGCCGAAGCCGAAACCCAAGCCAAAGGTGGAGGTGAAGCGGGACGCAGTTGAACCTGTGCCGAATACCGAACCCACACTTGTTTTTGAGCACGACCGATTCGATTACGGCACTGTTGCTTATGATGTCGACCTGGCGCATACGTTCAATTTCGCCAATAAGGGATCGCAGACGCTGTGGATCAAGCGTATCCGCAAGACATGAGGACTTTATCTCTCGCATAAGAGATATGGAATAGTTATTCCTCCCGGTTCAGGTGCAAGCATAGACTTAATCACCAATTCCGCTGACTGTATCCATGCGAATAACAAACGAGCGTTTTTCGACTGCAACGATCCCGCCGATCCCCGTCATGAGGTGCGCGTAATCCTTCACGTTGACAGCCTCAACAACACGTTGCTGAAGTATTCCCCGATCGTGGCTGATTTCGGCGAAGTGTCCTCGGGCGAAAAAGCGGAGTTGAAGCTAACCTTAACAAATGATGATTCCACTGCATCGGAGGTGGTCATCGTAAGCCCGTCATTACCAAAGTATGTGAAGGAAACCGTAATTGCCAAACCGAAACTGGCGCCCGGGGAATCAACAACAATCACGATGTCACTTCATCCGGCGATCCCCCGCGGCGAATTCCTTAGTTCCCTGACACTGGAAGCCAAAGATAAGCCAAACTCGCGAATATCTATTTCGGTAAAGGGGAAGGTTGGCAATGTTAAATAAACCAAAAAAGCAATTGACAAACTGAACTGAGATTATTAAGTTTGGTCGAAACATAAATCTGGTGCCTAAAACAGGCTAAGAGGGAAGGCGGTGAGAAGCCGCCACAGCCCCGCTACTGTAAATGGGTCAAAATCCATCGTTGCCACTGGTTTAAGTCCGGGAAGGGATGGTTAAATATAGCCCCATAAGTCAGGAAACCTGCCAGGTTATAAGATTTTACCTTCGCCTTCGAGGGAGGGACAGAAGTGCTTTTTACTTTCAGACACCCCCGCCCGGGTGTTTTTTTTATCCTCATCTTTGCTTTAATCGCTATCCTTGTGGTTTCTCCGGAAGCGGTATATTCACTTGAATCCCATAATATCAGGGGCATGGTTATCGATGCCGAAAGCGGTAGAGCTATTGTCAATGCTAAAGTCCGCATAGCTGGCAGAAGTATCGCTACAAACACTGATAACCATGGATACTTCATACTGACAGATATCCCGTCCGGTAGTTATGAAATCGGGTCTTCCGCGGATGGTTACCATCCTTCTACCGAGATCATTAATATTAGTGACGGGCATGACAGAGAAATTACCTTTCGGATGATGCCGCTTTTGTACATGCTTCCCGAGCAGAAAGTTACCGCGCAACGGATACCATCGCGGATCAGGAGCGGTTCCCTGATCGCCGAAATAGAGATTTCTCCCGAACAGGTACATAAATCAAGGGATATCAGCGATATAATTCAGGAATTGCCCGGGGTGTTCGTCCGAGAAAACGGAGCCGGCGGGGAGAGGCTGGTGTCTATCAACGGATGCGATCCTACCCGGGTGGAGGTGATTTTCGACGGTGTGGAGCTTAATGCCGGTTCCGGCAAAGCGGTAAACCTTAATGAGATTCCGGCATCGGCGCTGCGAAAAGTGGAGCTGTATTCCAACCGCGGCGGTATCGGCGGGACAATAATGCTCTCTTCGGGACGCATCAGCGACATCACTGAAAGCGAGTTCGTATTCGATGAGTCTATTGCCAGCTTCGGAACGCAGGAGCTGAGCGCGGAAGTCGGACTTCGCCAGAATCTTGTTAGCCTGGATCTTTTTGCAGATTACAGCCGTTCCGCCGGTGATTTCACTTATCCCGATCAGCTTGGACAGGAACAAAGCAGAATTAACAACCAACGGTTTTCTCAGAATTATTTTGCTAAAGCTAAACTCCCCTGGGAGGATTCACCGGAGATTTCATTCCAGTATTTCCATTCGGAGAAAGGCAGCCCGGGACCGCTTTTGCAGGTCGATAGCACCGCATCGATAGAGAACCGAAAAATGCTGGCGAGTGTGCGCTACAATCGCGAATTGTCGTCATCGCTTTCAATGGAGTTAAGCAGCGACGGCACGCTGATGCGCGACAACTATAGTTCCACCGCTACCTACATTAAATATGATACCGAGGCGAGGGAGCGGAAATGGCAATCGAGTTTATCGATAAGGAACGATAAACCGTTTTTTATGGAAGCCGAAGCGGAATATACCTACGATGATTTTCAGTCAGAAAACCGCAGGACAGGCGAATATGATATTAGTCCGGTGTTGAGAAGGTCCCTGAAACTGAGCTTGCTGAACGGGATTGAGAGACGGCTCTGGGAATCGACCGTACCCACTCAAATTAGTCTGCAACTCGGCGGTAAGCTGCATCTAAACTCCCGGCAAAAATCTTTCCGCACTTATAATTGGGATGCGACCGTAAGCGCCTCTAAATTTTTATCCCTCTCAGCCGCTATCTATGGCGGGACTACCTTCAGATTACCGGACTATTATTCTTTGTTCTTCAAGGAAAACATCTATGCCCTGGGGAATCCCGAGTTAAAGCCTGAACGAGGGAACCTGATCGGAGTGCGATTCAGGACTTTTAATGATGAGCTAATCCCGATCACGGCAGGTTATGCCTACACTCATAACGAAATCGAAGATATTATCGTCTGGAAGCAGCGTTTCGATGGGAAATATATGCCGACCAATTTCGAGAAGGCGGTTCTTAAAACCGGAAGTTTCGATGTCTCAATCGGTAGCAAAAGCGATCCGATCCATATCAAATTCCAGCACAATCGTTATCATCCTATCAACAAGAGTAGTCTACGATTGTATCAGGATAAATATCTTTTGTTCAGACCCCTGTATACCGCGGACCTCAACATCGATTTCGGAAATGATAAAATCCGATTTCGATTGGAACATCAATGGGTTGGTAAAAGGTATATTCGGATGGAGAATACGGCATATCTCGATCCGTATCAGCTAACTTCGTTAAGCGTAAATTACAAGTTTAATATAAAACGGCTGCAATTTGCATTAAGGGGAGGAATTGAGAACCTGAATGATGAATATTATGAAATCGTGGAACGGTATCCATCGCCGGGCAGGAGTTATTCTTTCGGGATTAATCTATCCATTTAGGAGGTAAAATGAAAAAACTGTTATTAATAGTAGCAGCCGTTTTAATTACGTCAGCAACCAGCGGTCACAGCGCCAATAATCTATATGTCGTCAACGGACTTGCAGAAACCGTAAGTAAGATCAATCTCGATAACGGCGTAGTCAGTAATCATATCATTAACACCGGACTTGTCCCCAATGATATCAAAATAGAGGGCGACAAAGCCTATATTCTCAACTCAACCTCGGACGATATCCATATACTTAATCTCGCTACCGACACGGTTATCGATACTATCGCTTTCAGTCGGTACGAGAATCCCTGGGAGATATATATCGACGGCGATCTCGCTTACGTGACCAACTGGTTAAGCGGTAATCTTTATGAGGTCGATTTAAAGGAAGGGATGATACTCAGGGCCTTCGCCGTTGGCAGTACAATCGAAGGAGTCTTCCGCCATGGCGACCGTTTATTCGTTACCGATGTGAATTTTGATTTCGACAATTACACTTACGGGGATGGGATTCTCTACTATGCTAATTTACCCGATCTTGATGAATGGCAGAGCTTGAATGTGGGTATCAATCCCCAGAGGATAATCGGGGGGCCTGATGGAAATCTTCATATAATCTGCTCCGGAAACTATGCTGATGTATTCGGCGCAATTTATATCGTGGATCCTATCAATGTAACGATAGTCGACAGCATCAACATAGGCGGTTCGCCCGGCTATGCGGCGGTGAATGGTTCCGGTAAGGTTTTTGTTGGCGCCGGCGGTTGGGGGGATCACGGGGAAGTCTATTGTTATGACGGAACTACTTATGCAGTATTGAATGATCCGTCAAATCCGATCATTACCGATCCGGGCGCCAGCGGAATCACTGCGGATTTGGACGGAAATGTTTATTGCTGTAACTCGATGCCTGGTGTTGGCACGGTCAGTAAGATAGATGCACAAAGGCAGGTAGTGGATAGCTATAATGTGGGCGACGGTGCCTCGGTGGCGGCGCTATACAACACTGAAACCGGCATTGAAGGTGATACCGTGCCGTTTCAACCGGAGATAGGATTAAGCGCTTACCCCAATCCTTTCAACGATAAAACGACCATCATATTTAAGCTCCCCGATGCCGGTGAAATAGAGCTTGCGATCCATAATCTTAACGGACAGAGATTGACCGTGCTGGAGGACGGTTTCAGACGAGGCGGCAAACATTCGGTCAATTGGGATGCAGCCGGATTTTCCAGCGGAGTGTATTTCTACCAGTTAAAAGCGGGAGATAAGGTAATATCAAAACGTATGACACTATTGAAGTAGTTGTCAGTCGTTAGTTTTTAGTTGGTAGACTGCTTATACTTCTAATCAGGGTGGTATGTTTGGTCCCGCCGAAAGCAGGAATATGCATGCCGATGGATACAAAACAGGCTTATCTCTTCACCTCCGGCTTCGAGCCAAGCATGCCGCCCATGCGGAAACAGGAAAACACCCCGTCCTCGTCCCGCGTTCGGTGGGATGAATCCACCCCTCTGGAGAGAGGAATAAATGTGGGTAGTAAGCTTCAGACCTGCAGCGCTGAGCGGCGGGAGGTTATAGAATCGTGTCGGATTGCTCCATTCGGCTGTCGCCGAATTCCGGAATCCGACCTACCGTTCTACCGTTCTTGAAGGGACGCGTTTTGCCGCGTCCTTTGGTCACGACGGAGCGTGACCCTCCAGACTCGTGTCGCTTAGCCTGTATTAATCATAAATTTAATCACCGGTAGCGGAAGCCTTGCGCTTCCGGCATTTATTTGGAATCTTCAATCACAGTCTGTAAATATTCTAATTCACTTGAGCTACCGAAGGACAAGCCTTCGGCTACGAAGTAATGTTTTTTATGAATTATCCGGGTTAAAAATAAGCCAGAGGCGGGTAAAGCTTGATGCTACAGATAACCAAATTTGTGAAAAAATGGATTACGAGACCGCTCAGCAGTATTTGGGGATCGAAGGGGCGCTTCTCTTCCTCAGCAGTTCTTCGAGGGAATCGGAGGTCAATGGTTTACTAACATGAAATCCCTGCATTTCATCACAACGCAGCGATTTCAGGAACCGTACCTGCTCATCGGTTTCCACCCCTTCGGCGATGGTCTTTTTCCCAAGACTGTGCGCCATTGCTATTATAGCGGTTGTAATGGCGGAGTTATCCTTGTCGGAAGGTAGGTTCTTAACGAAGGATTGGTCAATTTTCAATGTATCTACGGGATAGCGCTTGAGATATCCCATCGACGAATATCCGGTGCCGAAGTCATCCACGGAGAGTCGAACGCCTCTACTCTTCAAGGCATGCAATGTTTCCACCGTATATTCGAGGTCCTGCATAGCACAGCTTTCGGTAATCTCCAGCTCCAGATATTGAGGATCCAATTTCGTATCATTCAATGCGTTTACCACGTCATCTACCAGGTCATCTTCTGAAAACTGACGCGCAGACAGATTCAGAGAGATACGAATCGGATCATAACCGGTTTTCTGCCACTTTCGATTCTGCTCACAGACTTTACGAAGTAACCATTTACCGATATTTACGATCAAACCTGTTTCCTCAGCCAACGGGATGAACTCAGTGGGATAAAGCAGACCGAAGTCCGGATTCTGCCACCTGAGCAAAGCTTCACTGCCGATCATTTTACCCGTATTAATATCAACCTGCGGTTGGTAATGCACAACGAACTCCAGATTATCCACCGCATTCCTGAGTCCCTTTTCTATGGTAAATCGTCTGGAATCGATAACATCGATGGAGGGATCAAACATCTGAAAATTATTTTTACCTTTCGCCTTTGCGCGGTACATCGCAATGTCAGCGAAGCGCATCAGTGATTCGATATCCTCAGCATCCGTGGGAAAAACGCTGATACCGACGCTAGCGGTAATATGGATTTCATTTCCTGAAATTGAGAGTGGTTTGGACAGCGTCTCCAGAATTTTTCGAGCAACTACTGCCGCATTTGTTGCATTATCCAAATTAGGCAGCATTACCGTGAACTCATCGCCACCCAATCGCGCCACCGTATCACTTTCCCTGATGCATCGCTTAAGCTTCTGGGCGACTATCTGCAGAAGCATATCACCCTTGGAGTGTCCCAGGCTATCGTTGACCCATTTGAATCCGTCAAGATCAAGAAACAAGATTGCGGTCAAAGAATTCGCTCGCTTAGTCTGATTTATGGCTTGATTTAATCTGTCGTAAAACAAAGAGCGATTGGGGAGATTGGTTAATGTGTCGTGATACGCAAGATGTCTCTCGAACTTGCGCATTTTCTCCATCTCTTCTTCGGCTTCCCTTCGCTTGGTTACGTCACGAAGCGTCGCCAGAAACACAGACTCTCCGCTCCACTCGGATTCCACAACGCGCATCTCCGCTATCGCCTTTTTTCCATCCTTTCGAAAAATGTCTATCTCGGCTGTGTCTTTGGCAACTATCGGGAATCCGAATAGCTCGCCCGGAAGGTCGCTGGCTTCGCGGTCAAAAAGTTTACCGGCAGCTTTGTTAGCAAATCTAACAGTTCCGGTTTTGTCGACTATAATAATCGCATCGGCATTCCGCTCTATAATATTCCGAAACCGTTCCCTGCTCGCCCTCAAATCGCGCAGATGGTTGCGAAGCAATATCGATAATTTGTGTTTTTCGATGGTGTAACGTATGGTGCGCATCATAATCTGATCGTTCAAGTGATCCTTGAAAAGATAGTCCTGCGCCCCGGCTTTGATCGCCCGACTGGCAAAATCATGATCGTTGTCTATAATAAGCACGATTACCGGTATTTCGGGATACTCGGAGCTTAGAATCCCGACTTTATCAAGGCTATCCGGATCATCGCTGTATATGTCCAACAGCACAACCGAGAACCGATTCGGTTTTAATAACCTCAATCCATCGTCAAACTGCCTGGTGCATGTTAAGACAAATCCTAATTCAATGTCGGCATGCGCTTGCCTCCACCTCTGTAAAGAAGCAGAAATCTGACATTCGCGGGAACTTTCGCCAATATGAAGAATGGATATATGTTCAGACACTTGTGGACTACTTTCGGAGGCTATTTGTTCCAAACCCGATTCCTCTGCAAATGTTTACGATTAGATACGGTAAACTTCTTCTTTGAACAGCCCTTTCAGTCTATCCGATTCGGCATTTTCAAGCTGCATAGGATTACCGGTGAGAATTCCGCTGACGTTTCTGAACGGTTTGCCTATTCCCATCCCCTTATGATCGATAGAAAACTCCCTGATATCCTTATCATGGCGTGAGCCTCGCATTTTCAGAATCATCAGTCCCCTCCGCATCTCACCCAGGATCTCCACGTAACGCAGGAGGATTATCGAATCGGTCAGGGTAGATATATGAGTTTCGGTAGCGGATGTACCGCCTACAAGCGTTGGAGTTGTTGCCGTAAACAGCCCTGCGATCTCCTGATGCTTGATGTATGATGAAATACCGATAATGAACTCGCGGAATCCCTTGATAGTAGCTACTCTTTCCAAAGCAGAAACGCTATCGACCGCCATTCGTTTGGGTTGAAACTCCTCGATTTCTCGCTTCATTACTATCAAATGGTCTTCCAGGCTCCTGCATTCCGGATAGTCGCAAATAACTTTGAGTAATCCCTTTCTTTCCAGGTCTTCAAAATCAATACCCCACCCGGAAGCATTGCGAAAAAGCTGATCGCGGCTTTCCTCAAAAGCCAAGAGCAGACTACGCTCGCCGGACATAGCGCCGTGAGCTATGAACTGCGTAACCGTCAGGGTCTTACCGGTACCGGTAGCCCCGGACAGCAATATTACCGAGTCGCGGAAGAAACCGCCTCCGCACATATTATCTAGCTCCGAGATTCCCGATGATATTCTAATATCCGAAGACCGCTGTTTCAGCTCTATCTGGGAGATCGGTATGACAATCAATCCCTCGTCTTCACTGACGGTAAAGGGGTATTCCCCTTTCTGATGTGACGCACCTCTAAGTTTCAAAATCTCTATGGTGCGGCGTCGTTTTTCACCTTCAAGAATATTCCGTAAAACGATAACATTATCGGTAACAAATTCCTCAACCCCATATCGCGCAATTTCCCCATATTCATTTGTTCTTTCGGCGGTTATGACTGTGGTAACACCCATGCTCTTCAATGCCGAAGAAATGCGGAAAATCTCGTTGCGCACTATCTCTTGGTGGGGAAATCTACCGAAGACGGTGCTTAATGAGTCGATGCAGACCCGCTTCGCGCCTGTTTTCCTGACCGCATGCTCTATCCTTGCAAGAAGTGCGCCGAAATCATAATTGTCCAGAATCGTAGCGCTATCATCCACCTGGAAAGAGGCGTCGACAAACCGCCATTTTCCCCGCTTCTCCCACTCGTCGATATCCCAGCCAAAACTGCGCATATTCTTCTTTATATCTTCGGGATTTTCCTCGAGTGTTACGAATATTCCCGACTGCTCGAATTTTTTAATCCCCTCTACCAGGAATTGACAGGCGAATATGGTTTTAGCGCTTCCTGCAGTTCCGGAAATCAGGGTGGTTCTTGCTTTGGGTAGCCCTCCAAGGGATATATGATCGAACCCGGGTAACCCTGTTTCTAATCGTTCAAGCTTGCAGTTTTTAGCCTTTACCGATTCAGTCATGCTTGTTTTCCTCCTCTATTGTACCAAAAATCGGACGTTGAAGGTCAAGTCCTAATAACACTTTTTCGATGTCGGTCAGGTCTCCGATTATTTTCCTTATCGGAGGCGGTAATTCTCTTATCAACGTAGGCGTAGCGATTATCTTTTCGTTTTCGGCGAGTTGCGGACGTTCTAATACATCTATTATCCGTATCTCATACTCGCCATCCAACTGTTTTTCACATAAATATCTCAGATTAGTGATTGCAGATTCGGATTTTGGAGTCTTCCCTGTGACATACAATTTGAGTATTACTTTGTTCATGTCTGCCTCTCCACTTCCGTCGCATTCCGACGGTGTGCTTCCATTGTGTTTGGTATCTCGGGCTGACCGCCGGTAATGTAATAGTTTCTGTAATACGATGCCAAATAACCCATTAACTGTACCAGCATTATGCGCCCCTCTTCTAAAACAGCTTCCGCTATCTGCGGTGTAACTCCGTCGATCAACGAGCCTATCGAGTCACTGTGTATTTCAACCACATCCCGCGGGCCGGCTTTAAGTGAACCCAGTTGCTCAGAGATATTTCTCAGTTCCTCACAGATACAGTGTTCAACCTTATATATCCGTTCCTCGATTGCTTTCTCCAACAATTGACCGAATTCCGCGGCAAGGTCAGCGAATAGCTTTGGATATTCGACACTCACAGGCTTCAAACCCATCGCCTGCGCGGTGATCGATGAGAGTCCGGGACCGGCAAGTAATTGCCAGGCGTCCACCTCACGGTCCTGACGCCTTTTGATGCGGATGCTCTCGATCTCCTGAACCAGTCTCGCCCTCTCAATTCCGTACCGTATCGAACGAGTTAGTATCTGCGTATCTATTTGCCCTTTGACCAGGTAATCCTGCGCTCCCTCCTGAACCGATTCTATCCCAACTTCTTCATCATTCAATCCTGTAAAAACGATTATTGGAATTTCGGGATATTCTCTCCGCAGCATTCTAATCGACTCCAATCCCCGAGAGTCCGGTAATCCCAAATCGAGTAGAATAATGCTTATCTCAACCGTCGAAAGCTGTTCCTCAACCTCCGAAAGTCTTTCGGCAAAATGCAGTTCGGGAATAAACTCCGTGGTCTCCCTAAGATACGATTCGATTAACTCGAGATCCTGAGGATCATCCTCTACTAACAGTATGCTCAGTTTTTGTTCTAACATATTTCTGCCTTGGCGGATATTTAACAACTGTAAACCAGAAACCCTCGATTGGTTTAGCATTTCCTTTTAATATCATCTTAAACTCCTTAAAGCTCGAGTTCATTATCAACATTCCTCTTTATCATTATCGTCATTTTTTACGTTCTCTAAGCTTTTGGATATGGAAAAGTAAAACTTAGCTCCTCTGCCGGATTCCGATTCCATCCAAATCCCACCACCATACCGTTTCATGATCTTTTTGCAGGTCGACAATTGACATTCTCAGAAGCTCCTCCCGCGAATATCCAAGTATATTGCATAGCGAGTCATTGACTTCCACGAAATGTCCTTGTCTATCGCATTTCCGGAATCCGTCAAGAGGTCTGAATCAAAGTTTTGTATTCATCAGAGGGAATATCCGGCTTTCTAAATTCGCTTATGCCTCCGTTTATGAGTAGCTTAAGACGGTTTACATCTTTAGCATTTTCTGTCATTAACACCTCTACGCAACTTGTTTGAATGCTATCGATAACCTGTCGTATAGAAATGTTATCGAATCGCAAGGGTTTTCCTTTATATTTTTGAAAATAATAGTTGGCGTTCTCTTTGAGATTGTTTTAAATTTGATGCAGAATGGAACTTGTAGATCAGGAGGAATATGACCAAAAGCTTAAGTGTATCAGTGATAGTAATAGTTGCTATCGCCGTTTCTCTCACATTTGGCAGAACTAATTATATCGGATACTCCGGCGCTCCCGGTTCTAAGGGAACATGTGCTTCAACCTGTCATGGAAGCGATGGCGGCGCTATTGAAATCATAGGCTTTCCTTCGGAATATCTGGCAGAAGAAACTTATGAAATCACCATCTCCCATGATGGAGGATCCTCCATCGCCCAATTCAACGGAAGTTGCAGAGTTGGTGAGAGCTCTGAAAATGCCGGTGAACTATCCGCTGGAACCAATACCGAAACATATAATACATCAGGCGAAACCAACGGAATCCATTTCACCTCGTCGAATCAGAATAGTGGAACCTTCCAGTGGACAGCGCCCGCAACCGGAGCCGGGGAGGTTAAATTATACGTTGCCGGTTTACAGGGGGGATATTCCGGTCCCAATTCCGAAATCGTACTTGTCGCCACCGAGCAGGTTTCCGGCATAGAAGAACAATCGGATATACCTGACCTGTTCGAGGATATCTCCAACTACCCTAACCCGTTTAATATCTCCACGGTCATAGAGTTTTACTATAATTACGAAAAACCGTCCAATGTAAGATTCGGTATTTATAGTCTGGCAGGGCATGTAATTTACGAGAGATATGTATATTGTTCTCAGGAAGGTATCTATCACCTTACCTGGAACGGACTTAACGAACAGTCCATCGAAGTGCCGTCGGGAATTTATTTTTATCGTTTGGAAAGTATCTACGGTGTTACAACCAATAAGATGATTCTCCAAAAATAATTCACAACTATGACCGGTTTACTTTCTCCCGACAGAGTTAAATCTTTGATTGTTATCAATCGATATGGCTGCCCAACGTAAGAAAGTTTTTTATGAGGATTTTATTCGGAGCGTCAAGAAGGACTCACCTGAATCCGTTTACCTGATAGGCGGGTCCGAAGAATTTCTCAAATTCCGCGCTCAGAAACTGCTTCTCGATAAGTTCGTAGATCCATCTACCCGGGATTTTAACTATGATTGTTTTACAGCATCCGAGATTAGCGCCGATGATTTAATCGCCGCCTGTAATACGCTGCCCTTCGGCGCTGGTAGAAGAGTCATTCGTTTAACCGGAGCCAATCGGATATCTCCATCATTCAGAAAAATGCTATCTGACTTTATTCCTAAGCTGCCTGATAGTACAACTTTAATTATCGTAATGGGTGAGATAAGCTCAATAACGAAATTTCACCAGGCAGCCGCTGATAATGGCGTCCTTCTCGATTGCCGTCCTCCGTTCCCAAATCGGCTTCCGGCGATGATTAACGGATTCTTTAATGAGTTTGGCATTAAAGCCAATTCGGAGTCAGTACAAACGATTATAAATACAGTGGGTGAGGACCTATATTCTATATATAATGAGGTACACAAGATATCGCTCATGCTGCCCGAAGGTAAATCATTAACTCCTAAGTCTATTCAAGAGATTTCAGGCGCCGGAAGCGGATCGGTTGTGGAAGAGTATCTCGATGCATTGGGTCGCAAGGATACGGCAAAGGCGGTTGCTCTTGCAAATGGCAGGCTACATTTTTTCGATAGCGCACTATCGGTTGTATTCAGAATCGCTTCAATGTTCAGCACAATATATGGCTGTCTTGCGCTTCCTAAGAGCGAGTCTATAGATGTATACCTTAAAAGGAGAGGACTGGCTTTCAAGTTGCATAGTTACAATGAATATTGCAGCAACTTCAACAAGGATGAGATCGAAAAAGTTTTCTCTTTGATTTTCTATGCGGAATGGGAGGCGAAACTGAATCCCACCCCTTCACAGCAGATAATGCAAATACTCAGTTACTATATTTGTAATCCGAATTTGTACAACCGGTCAAATCCTTTTCCCGGTCTAACCAAATACAACTGATATTGCAGATCATAATCCACATTATATTAATCCGGATAATTCACCTTGCACTTTTCGATAAATATATTAGATTTGTACCGATTGGTAGTGAATAATCTGAAATTTGACTATTTTGATGATAATTGTTAACAAGGCATTAGTAAATTAATCGATTCCTAATACAATGCTAACAATCTATGGTTATGCATTGCCTCCTAACCATTAGGAGGTGAAACAAATGGCAAAAGAGACAATACTGATAATCGAAGACGATCGCGATATCCTCGAACTGGTCGATTATAACCTCTCCAAAGAGGGCTATAAAACCATCTGCCTTACATCGGGAGAGCAAGCGGTAAACATTGCTAAATCGAAAACACCGAATCTGATCCTGCTCGATTTAATGCTTCCGGATTTGGATGGATTGGAAGTATGCAAAATCTTAAAAAACGACCCGAAAACATCCCATATCCCGATTGTCATGTTAACTGCAAAGGGCGAAGAGTCCGATATCGTGACCGGCCTGGAGCTTGGCGCCGACGATTATATCACCAAACCGTTCAGCGTAAAGGTGTTAATCGCGCGTATAAGAGCTGCTTTCAGGCGTAAAGTATCTTCAACCGATGATACCTCACCCATCAAGATAACCGACCTTGTGATTCACCCCGGGAGGCATGAGGTAATGATCAAGGAAAAGGTTAT
>WJIR01000090.1 GCA_014730175.1 Candidatus Zixiibacteriota bacterium | reverse complement strand
TCAGGATCCCAGCTCACCCAATGTGATGCTTTACTTATTCGCAGGCATCATTTTGAGTGTTCTCGGCAGTTTGGCATTGGTTGTCACGCTGGAATATTTTGATCATACAATTGACACACCTGAGGATTCGCTTCATCATCTAAAGTTGCCCGTACTGGGATCCGTCGCTGAAATCTAAACCATTATCGTAGCATGCCTTTCCGAAGCAATAGTTACAAGCAATTAAAATATGGCAAATTGAGCTTCAGCATTATTGCCGGATTGCTTATCATAACTATGATGAGCGCTTTTATGCTTAGCATTGTTCTGGAGCGAGAAGACGGCACCAAATGGTTGATGATGATAGTCGGGGGGTTATCTATTGCCATTTTGCTTTTTCTTATCGAGGACCGCAAAACATTCCTGATGGGATTTATCGCATTCTCGACAATGATTTCTCTGGATATCGGTTTGCGGGGAAGACCAACGGGATTCCATGGCACCTCAACTCTTACCTTAAATCTCACACATATTCTTATGGCTCTGATGTATGTTTTATGGGCTATCGAGGCTGTAAGGGAGAAAACCGGGAAGATTCATATCAAATTCATCCCATTGATATCCCTCGCTCTTTTCATTGGCTGGTCAGGATTATCCGCTACGAAAACCACGCCCGATATGCAGGGCGTGGAGATTAACAAAATGGTGCCTTATGTTCTAAGTTTCTTTCTCTTTTTCTACCTGGTTAACAACATCAGGAAATTCAAGCACTTCAGGGCAATTCTGATCGGACTCTCGCTGGGACTGCTGCTTCATTCGGCACAGGGATTGGTTCAAGCGGCAACCGGACGTTTAATAACCATTCCCCTTATTACCGCAGGAACCGCTACTAAACACTCAACGGGAGCCGAGAGGGTACTGAAGGGGGCAACGACCGGGGGTGAAGTGAGAATAGAAGGCGGCGCCAAACACCCAAACGCATTGGCAAGAAAACTCAGCTTGTTTATTCCGGTGTTGCTTTTAGTTGCCCTATTTTACAAAAGGGAACCTCTGCTGCGCCTCTTTTTTGCCGGCACTGCCTTTTTGGCTTTAATCTCCGTTTTACTCTCTCTGTCACGTTCGGGCTGGGGCGCTTTATATATTGCAATGGCTTATGGCGCTATTTTATTGGCATATAAATACAAAGTGTTAGCAAAAGTGGTTTTCGCAGCCATTTTTATACATCTTATTGTAGCCGTTCCGATATTAACAACGGACAATGCCATATCAAGAAGAATAGCGGAGACCGGTGTTTCATTTGAGGAACAAAGGGGTAGTGCGTACAGTCGCATCTACCACTTTCAAGCAGCTTATAATTACATCTCGAATAATCCTGTGTTAGGTGTGGGGTTGGGAATGTATGCCAGGGAATTAGATAAATATGATAATACGCCGCTTCAGATGGCATATCATGGGAAGGTCTCGGTTCATAATACATTTTTGTTTTTTGCTGGCGAAAGCGGATTACCTGCGCTTATACTTATCTTAACCTTCTTTGGCTCCGTCTTTTATTATGGACACAAACTTGCTAACCATCCCTCATTATTAGCACAAATGATAGGCGTTGGGCTGAATATGGGATTACTTAGCACATACATCGCTTTAACATATACCGCTTATCCGCTGGAGTATTTGACTTCTATCTGGGTACCATTGGCTGCTATCTGTGCGATTTATCTGAATCCTCATCTATTCCGCGGCAATAGCTTCGATGATTAACCTGTTAGTACGCAACACTTCTATCAACCTCATTACCGAAACGCTTACCGGTGTCTTCGGGATGGCTGTATTCATGGTCGCCGGAAGGGTACTGGGACCGGAGAAATTCGGAATCTACGGTTTTGCAATGTTGGTCGGCATGGTATGGAGTCAAATCCCTGCATTCGGTTTCGATAAATTAGTTGCCAGGGATATCGGTAAAGACAGCGAGAAAGCGCCCCTTTATTTCTCGCATATCTTTTCCGCAAAGCTTCTTCTTTCCATACCCGCAATGCTTTTTGTGCTATTTATGGTTTGGATACAGGATTATGCCAGGGAAAAGGAATTGGTCATAGTAATTGTAAATTTCACTATGATCGCATTCACTTTCGTTACTTTTATCTCGGCATTTTTCAGGGCGCTGCAGCGCGCTGAATATGAGGCTTTTTTGCGTATTCTATTGCGGGTTGGTAACTTAATACTGGGAATCAGTACATTGCTGGCCGGATTCGGCTTGCTGGGATTTACTTTATCTCAAGGATTTATGGGGTGTCTGGCAGTTGGTATAGGATTAATTTATCTGAAAAAGAATTTCATACCGCTTCGTTTAAGCTGGAATTTTGCAGAAATGAAAGCTTATCTTAAGAGGTCACTTCCCTTTATTCTGCTGTCTTTGTTGGTTATGTTTTATGTCACTGTCGGTGGTATTATCGTCAATTTCTATAAAGGCGACTACGATACCGGAATCTACACCGCCGCCGGTAAATTAATCCAATTCCTGATGTTCATACCTACTGCTATGACAGCCGCTTTTCTTCCGGCAATGTCCAAACTGAATTCGGATCCAAACAACAAGGCGCTTTTTGTGAGAATCTATGGTTATGTCTTTAAATATCTTTTTATAATCGGAATTGCCATAGCCAGCGGATTTACCGTATTAGGTGAGGAGATTAGCACATTTATTTATGGCGGCGAATTTACCGAAAGCGGAAAACCGTTGATGATAATGGGATGGGCAATGGTGTTTTCGTTTCTCAATTTCGTTATGGTTAATACGATTATAGCAGTCGGCAAAGAGAAGTTGACTTTATATGTTTCAGCAGGAGGGGTCGTTCTTAGCACAGCAATAAATCTTCTGATAGTGCCGCTTTACAGTTACAACGGCGCCGCAGCCTCCACTCTATTTACCGAATTAGCCATTTTGTCGGCTCATTTCCTCATTATCAGACCGTATCTGGGCGCTCGATTTAACTTCATAAAACTCATTCATAAGCCGTTTTGGATTGCAATAATAATGGGTATCGTTCTTATGGTAGCCATCAATTACGTTCATCTTTTGGTGTGTGTTTTCGGCGGCGCTGCTTTATTTGTGTCCCTGCTCGTCGTCTTCAAGGTAATAGGTTTCGATGAGATAGAACTGATCAAGAAGCTTATAGCCACTCGAGGAGCGGCTCAGGAGTGATATGCGGATCCTTTATCTCAATTATGCCGCCTCTACACCGTATCGGGTTCTTGGAATGGCAGATGGATTGGAGAAACAGGGGCATGAGGTTCGGCTGGTGCATCTCAATCCCTTAATTGATAAGGGATTGAAGGGCGAATTACATCCTCGGGAAATTGCACCGGAAGAATCAGACCGCAAATTCGGGATGCGAGGGATTCTCAAGGAGACCTTGCGGATGATGCTGTCTAATTTGAAGACTATTCCCAGGGAAATCCAGCTTATTCGTAAATATAAACCGCAATTAGTTTTAGCTCGGTGGGAAGCAACATGGTCTACATTTATCACCACAAAACTACTCCGGATACCTTTTATTCTGGATACTGATGGTCCGATGATTGAGGCTTTCCAATTCGGACAGAACGCCGCTCCGCAATTTTATCTGCGGATCGAGAAATTCTTGGTTAAACATGCCCCCGCGGTCACCGTAATATCCGATGAAATGGCTGAACATTATCGTGGATTTGGTTTATCTCCAAAGCAGATAGAGGTCTGCCCCAACGGGATAGATCCGGATAGGTTTAATCCGGAGGTGAATGTCAAGACGGTTTCGAGGAAATACGGAATTCAAGATAAAATCATCATCGGTTTCATGGGGAATATAGCTCCCTGGCATGGATTACACAATCTGCTCAGGCAATTCCCTCAAATCGCCAGTAAATATGCCAACACGGTTTTGTTTTTAATCGGATTTGAGTTAAACTCTGACAATCTCGAGGAACAATTGCGGGACAACCTTGAGCCATACAACGATCGTATAATATCCACAGGCAGAATAGACAGCTCGGAGATACCCTCTCACCTTAAGGCGATTGACATAGCGGTATTACCCTATCCATATATGGAGTTTTTCTATTTTTCGCCTGTAAAGCTGTTTGAATACATGGCGGTCGGATGCGCGGTTGTGGCCCCGGACACCGGGCAGATTAGCGAGGTTATCTCTGATAGCGAAAATGGGCTTTTGTTCCCGGCAGGCGATCACAGAGTTTTGGCGGAAAAAATCGAAACATTATTAGAAAATCCCGATTTAAGAAAGAAACTCGGAGAAAATGCCGCCAAGGATGTCGTAAGAAGCTTTACCTGGGAAAAATGCGCTGCCGGATATGAAATCCTTTTCAGGAGAGTCTACGGAAAAGCGAAGTAATATTACCTTCCGATGGTAAGTTCCTCAGGCTGGCGCAATATCAATGTCAGCACTGGAAGGCTGATCATCGGGGTGTTTAGTTTGCAGGTAATTATTAAGAATACAGGAGTTTAAAGTATAGAAAATGGCAAAAGTGCAACTCAGAAAATTCCCTTATCCATACAAGGCGGCTTTGACAATCGCCAATGACCTTGACAATATGACCCTGGACGATTTTCTCGAGGTCAGGAAATTCCTGAATACAGACCTTGAGACATCCATGGGAAGGGGACTGAGTCTGGAAATCGGAGAGACTTTTTGGTGTTATTCCCTTCTGCCTTATGAAGTTACGTACTTAAAGGGTCTGAGTGCGGTTCGTACCGATTATGCTGATATTTTACTGGAGTTGATTAAAGCAGGATATCTGGATTGCTTCCATGCCTATGGGGATTTCAATCGCTGGGAAAATCCTGAAAATCCGGTCTATTTTAACAGGAAACTGGCGGAGCAAGCCGCAGAGGAATTTTCCCGGAGGGGAATTAAATTTGATACATTTATAAATCACGGCGACAATTACAATATCCAGAATGTAGCCGGGCAGCTTCTTGATAACCGGGGGGATATACCGGACCAGGATGCATACCATAACGATATTACTATGGATATTCTGGGTGTGAGATTTTACTGGGCGGGAGATTTAACCGCGGCTGTCGGGCAGGAAAGAGCTTTAAATTTCGGAGACCGAAAATATTATACATTTAGAGCGGAGCATTTGGTTAAAGGAATAGCCAAAGACATTTTCGGAAAAAGCGACCGCAAACGAGAGGTATACGGGAACGAACTCCTGCGTAAACTTCACCTGCGAGACGGGCGTGTAGCAATGGAGTTCCCCCGATATTGCTACGATTATAGATATATCGAAATTCCGCCGGGAAGGGACATATTGAAAATACAATTATCCGATGATATACTCAATCGCCTGATTATGAATGAAGGGTATATGGTTATATATACCCATTTCGGGCAACCGAAAGAGAGGGAAACAGCAGGATTATTCGATCCAAACCTGGTTGAACGTTTCCGCAGTCTGAAAAACTACGGTGACAAAGGAGATATATGGATTACGACAACTTCCCGGATGTTGCGATACGCCTACGAAACCAAGTTTCTCAACTGGGAATATGATATAAAACCAAATGGAGAGATTCATATCCGGATAAATGGAGTAGGGGGACCTTTGGATATAAAGCCGACATATCAGGGGCTCACTTTCTATGTGCCTGAACCGGAAAAAACTTTGGTATATGTATTTAATGAAAAAGTCGAGAATCTAAGAAAAAACCCGGACGATGGCAAAGGGCAAAGCAGCGTCAGTATCCCCATCCCATCCCTTGAATTTCCAATAGACGCAATTAGTTAAAGAAAATTTCGGATTTCGTTTATTCAACAGGTTCAAATGCATCCGCCGGCGCTCCACAAACCGGGCATATTTCCGGAGGAAACTCCCCGCTTTCCTCATATCCGCAAACAGTGCAACGCCATCTCTTGATGTCCGAATCTGACATAGTTATTCCTTAAGCTTAAAAGCGATCTTATATCGGTAATTTTAATGTTATCAAGGTTATCGCTTTAAGACGTAAAAGTCAAGGCTTATACATTGAGAATTTAGTTCGGATGATCCATAAGCAAAGCAACTCCCGGCGAAACCGTCTGCAACAAGAGAAGATGTTCTCTGCGGAAACAAAAGACGAGTTGGTCAAGTAGAATAGATATGCAAGCCCCTCACCTGATGTGGAGTGACGACAAAATAATATATGGACTTTAATCTGTAATCGGTTAAATTATGACAACAACATTTTCTACGAATCACAAGCCGGCAAGGATGAAATTACGCGATAGTGCAAAAATACTGTTCTTAGGCGATTCACTCACTCACGGAGTATTTGGCGAATCATATATTGAAATCCTGGACAATATGATTAAAAAGAGATTTCCTGACCTGGAATACAGGTTGATAAATAAAGGAAGGTCCGGGGACACGGTGTATTCTTTACTACGAAGGGTGGAACGGGATGTTATCTCTTTGAATCCGCATATTGTTTTTATCTTGATCGGAGCCAATGATGTGTTGCTGAAGAACGCCGAGAATTTAGAAATACTTCAGGAACGTTCCGGGCTGAAGGACCAAATACCCGCCGAAGATATAGGCGAATTTAAGTCCCATTATCGCAAATTGATAAACCATATAAAGAGATTTTTGAAAACAAGGCTTGTTTTATGTTCAACCGGTATTATCGGCGAGGATTTAAAAAATCGCTATAACCGTCAACTGGTTCATATAAACATAGCCATCAGAAAAATGGCTTTGGATTACCGTCTTGATTTCATCGATATAAATGCCGCATTCTACAGGGAGTTACAGGGATTTAAACCCTACGAAGATTATATTCCGCGCATGCCTGATATCTACGAAGACCTGGAGAAGCTAAAATCCAAATCAGCGGATAAACTCTCCCAGGAGAGAGGATTGAAGGTGACTTATGATGGCGGTCATCTAAACAGCAGGGGCGCGGACATAATCGCCACCCAGTTATACGAATATTTGACGAATTAGCCCCGGATAGCTTTCCGCCAGCATAGGCATTTCTTAGGTGGGTTAAGGGGATATATACCGCTGAAATGGATTGCACAGAAAGGCTGGCAGCTTGCTGCCGACATTTATTCCCCCCCTTCAGAAGGGTGGATTCGTTTTCCGGTTCGCGGGGCGAAGACGGGAGTGTTTAATGTTTCCACAAGGAGAGTTTGTTTAGTCCGTATTAGTCATAAATCTCATAATCGGTAGCGGAAGCACGCCATAGGCGCATAATCCTTGCGCTTCCAGCTCCTTTCCGGACTCCAAATTCCAGACTGTAAATTGTTTGTTGTTGTAAAATCTCCGAATTATAAGCCTTCGGCTACGGTTTACTGGCTTTTATG
>WJIR01000089.1 GCA_014730175.1 Candidatus Zixiibacteriota bacterium | reverse complement strand
GGGCTATAAAAGAGATATTCGAGCTGAACGACGAACAGTTAATAGTTCCCGAAAGATATGCATCAATGGGCGCCGCGGGAGCGGTTATCAGCCTGATGCTTTCCGGCAGGGATGGATTTGTTTTCCCGGATCTCGCTCGGACCAAACTCACGATTCCGAAAAGCGAAGGGAATAACGGCAATCGAAAACTGATTTTCCGTTTCCCCGACAAGAAGTTTTATAAAACCACCGTTACCGATGACAGCAATATAAAGACAGCAACCGGATACCTGGGGGTGGATGTAGGTTCATTGTCCACTAACTTAGTTGTAATCGATGATGAAAACCGCGTTTTGGCGCGCGAATACCTGATGACCGAAGGGCGTCCGTTGGAGGCAGTCTGTAAAGGACTGAGACTGATAGAAGAAAAGCTCGGCGATAAAATCGAGATTAAGGGTGCGGGGACAACCGGTTCCGGGAGATATTTGACTGCGGATTTTATCGGCGCCGATTTGGTTAAAAATGAAATCACCTGTCAGGCAACCGCTGCTATCAATCTTGATCCCGAGGTTGATACCGTCTTCGAGATCGGTGGTCAGGATAGCAAGTATATCAGCATTAAGAACGGCGTGGTTGTCGATTTTGAGATGAACAAAGCTTGCGCGGCGGGAACAGGTTCGTTCCTGCAGGAACAAGCGGAGAAACTGGGTATCGATATAAAGGAGCAATTCGCCGACCTTTCGTTCGCCTCCGATTGCCCGGTAGGCTGTGGCGAGAGATGTACAGTGTTCATGGAGTCCGATCTCGTCGGTCATCAGCAGAGCGGTGCGCAGAAAGAAGACCTGGTTGCGGGATTGGCATATTCGATAGTACATAACTATCTCAACAAAGTGGTCGGAGACCGCGTCGTGGGCGACAGGATATTTTTCCAGGGCGGAGTTGCCTGGAATAAAGCGGTCGTAGCGGCGTTCGAGGAAGTCACCGGTAAAGAAATCACGGTTCCTCCACATCACGATGTAACCGGGGCGATAGGCGCCGCCATCATATCCCGTGAGAGTATGAACGGCGAGAAGTCCGCATTCAAGGGCTTCGGAATCCACAAGCACAAGTACACATTAACCAGTTTTACCTGTGAAGATTGCCCCAATTCGTGTCACATACACAAGATAGAGCGGGAGGGCGATGAGGATTTATACTATGGGAGCCGTTGCGAAAAGTATGAATCGGGCAGCAAACCGGGAAGGAAGATCAGGGATAATATCGCGCTCAGGAATCGCATGATGACAAGGGCGGCGGGTAGAGCTGTCGAGAAGGGATATCGTATCGTCATACCGATGACGTTATCCAATTGGGAGCTTTATCCCCTGTGGGCAAAATTCTTCGCCGAACTCGGCCATCAGGTTGTCTCTTCCGGGAAAACCAACAGGAACCTAATTAACAGGGGTGTGGATTTAGTCGCATCGGAAACCTGTTTCCCGATGAAGGTAGCGCACGGACATATAGCATCGTTGCAGGAAGGGGAGTTTGATTATATCTTCCTCCCGTCGATGATTACGATGCCGAAGGAAAGCCCCGATGAAGAATTTAAACGTTACTTTTGCCCTTACGTTCAGTCCTTTCCACATGTTTATCAAGCCGCTATCGCTGGTTATGGAAGTGACCATACCGAACGGATATTAACTTGTGATATTGAACTTCATCTGGGCGAAAAATTAATCGCAAAACGCTTACACAAAATTCTAAAGAAGCTGGGTAATAACCGCAATCAAATTCAACAGGCGCTGAGCATTGGTATAGAGAGCTATCGCAAGTTCCGCATTCAGCAGAGAGAGGAAGGTGAGAGATTTCTGGGTAAACTCCCGCAAGGTCAAAAAGCCCTGGTGGTCATAGGACGTCCCTATAATGTCTGCGATTACGATGCCAATATGGAACTCCCCAATAAAATAAGGCAGCTCGGTATTCCTTTCGTTCCGATGGACTTTCTCCCTATCGATGATTCCGATACTCTGCCCGGTATGTACTGGAACTACGGCAGAAGAATTCTATCCGCCGCCAAATATATAAGAAATCATCCTCAGCTCTATGCGGTGTATCTGACCAATTTCGGCTGCGGTCCCGACTCATTCATTTCGCATGAATTCCGAAGCGTTATGGGCGAAAAGCCCTACCTGCAATTGGAAATCGACGAGCATTCGGCGGATGCCGGTTTTATTACCAGGATCGAGGCGTTCTGGGATCATCTGAACTTGTCCGAGAATAAACCGGCGGATCCTAAAAGTCGTGAAAGTAGACTGAACAAAGTAAACAGTGAATTCACCGTTTACGTTCCTAATATGTGCGACCATGCTCATGCTCTGGCAGCGGCTTTTCGTCATTACGGAGCCCGAGCCGAGGTTTTGCCGGAGCCAGATGAGGAATCAATGGCCGAAGGATGCCGGTTCACGTCGGGCAGGGAATGCTTCCCCGCCATCCTGACCACCGGCGATATAGTGAAATTGGTAAAAAGAGAAGATTTCGACAGAACAAAAAGCGCATTTTTCATGCCGACCTCCCACGGTCCCTGCAGATTCGGGCAATATCATCAATTGCACAGAAAAGTTCTGGATGAGTTGGGATTCGAGGATGTGCCGGTATACTCACCGAGTTCCAATGATTCCTATAGCGGATTCGCAGTTGGCAGCGGAAAATTCAGGAAGCTGGCATGGAAAGCCCTCGTATCCACCGATATCCTTCAAAAACTGCGGCACCATATCAGGGCATACTCGGAGAATCCCGAGCTTGTAAATAAAGTATACTCCGATGCTATAAGCGAATTAAGCGAGTGCATTCGTCGGGGCGACGATCCTTATCCTATATTGGATGCTGCTGCTGCCTGGATGGCTCCATTAAAGTCCGTTTCCAAACGCAAACCGTTAGTTGGAATAGTTGGAGAGATTTATATCCGAAACAATCGTTTTTCCAACAACAATCTGATTAATAAACTGGAGAAACTCGGCTGTGAAGTATACCTGGCTCCATTCGGGGAGTGGGTTTTCTTTACCTCTCATTCTTTTAGCGTTGAAAGCCTGAACACACGGGATTACAGCGGAGTTATCAAGGGCAAACTCCAGGAGTATATCCAATCCTCACAGGAACATCGTTTATCGAAAGTTTTGGACAGTTTCCCCGATATAATAAAAGAGAAACCGGTTGAAAGGATTCTCGATCTCGCCAGGAAATATATGTCAAACAATGTAGGTGGCGAGACGATTTTGTCAGTAGGGAAAGGAATTGATCTTATTGAATCCGGAGCTTGCGGTGTGATAAACGTTATGCCTTTCACCTGTATGCCCGGAAATACTGTTACGGCGCTGTCAAAAAGAATTAAAGCCGATTATCCGGACTTCCCATGGCTCAATCTTTCTTATGAAGGCCTTGAGGAAACCGGAGAATCGATTCGACTGGAAGCATTCGTACATCAGGTTGAAGAATACTATAAGAAAAGTTTTAAACCACAATAATTGGGAACTGCTATGACTCAGACATTCGGAGAATTGGTTGACGAAATCATTAATTTCAGGTGGAGATCATCCCCGGTAGAGGCATCTTTTGAGGGGATACATGACTACGATCATCTACTCGATCACTATGATCCTCAAACACGCAAGGAGTATTTTGCGAAGATTTCGGAATACCTGCAAAAGCTTGAGCATTTCGATGAATCCGCGCTTGAAAATAGCGAATTGTTAGATAAAGAGATTCTAACCAAAGCATTCCATGTTGAGATAAAACTTGAGGATGAATATAAACGACTGGATCGCGATGCCACCATCTATCCGGAAATCTGTCTTTATGGTACTTACATAATCCTGCTCAGAAATTACGCTCCTTTCGATGAGAGAATAAAATCGGTACCTCATCGTTTGAGAGAGATCCCTCGCGTACTGAACGAAGGTATGGAAAACTTAAGGAACGGAAACGATATCCCCGAAGTCTGGACGCGGATAGCGATCGAGGTCACCGAAGATGGCATCCAGTTTTTCAATTTCGTTATGCCTCAGGCAGCAGCCAGAGCCGGCGAACTCAGCGATGAGATACTAAAGGCAAATCAGGATGTAATCGAAGCGTTAAAAAAGTATCTCGCTTTCCTTAAAGATGAGCTGCTGGCAAAATCGGACGGGAAATTCGCATTCGGGAAGGAGCTGTTCGAGTTCATCCTGCAAAACCAGCATATACTTCCTTATTCGGTCGATGACCTGATCAAGATCGGCATCGACACGATAGAAGCTACTCAAAAAGAGATGGATGAGCTGGTCGCTGAGATCGATAGCGATAACGACTGGCGTGAAATTGTCAAGGAGCTCAAAGAAGATCATCCCACAGCAGAAGAGCTTATCGATTACTACAGAAGCGAAATGGAGCGCGCTCGAGATTTCGTCAAGGAAAAGGACCTGGTCACAATCCCCGAAGATGAACTTTTAAGTCTAATGGAAACCCCGGTATTTGAACGCACCACCATACCGTATGCCGCTTATATGCCCCCAGCTCCCTTCGAAGACAGGCAGGAGGGATTTTTCTGGGTGACGCCGGTCAATCCCGATATGCCAGCGGAGATGCAGAAAGACCAGCTTCAGGGACACAACAGGTGGGGCGTTGTGCTGACCGCTTTGCACGAAGCCTACCCGGGGCATCATTTGCAGCTACTGCATTCTAATCGAGTTGACAGCAAGGTGAGAAGGGTTTTCGGAACTCCGGTTTTCGCCGAAGGATGGGCTTTATACTGCGAGGATTTGATGTACGAGCAGGGTTTTTACGGCAATCCTCGTACCCGGTTGATGCAGCTTAAGGATAAGCTCTGGCGCGCTTGTCGTGTCGTCATCGATGCGAAATTGCACACCGAACAGATGTCCTTCGATGAGGCGGTGGATATGTTGGTAAACGTTGCCAACCTCGAACGCACCAACGCTATCGCCGAGGTGAAACGGTACACGCAATCTCCGACGCAACCGATGAGTTATATCATGGGCAAATTGGAAATTCTGAAACTGCGCGATGAGTATAGAAAGTCCAAAGGCGAGGAATTCGATCTAAAAGAATTTCATAACAAACTGCTAAGCTTCGGAACTATACCGGTGGAACTGGTACGGAGACGGATGCTGTCTTAACGATACCGGGAAATCATTAGACTTCCCTATCTGGTATATGAATTCTTTGCATTGATCCCTATGTGCATTGTAATAGGTTGAGGTATTACCGGCTCTCCGTGTCCAGTAACCAGTATTTTTCTCCCAGATACTTATCAAGACTCAATACTACCGTGCCCACCAGAATTCCGATCAGGGAGCCTGCTAAAACATCCAGTGGATAATGCACCCCGCAATAAATCCTGGAAATTGCCACCATTGCAGCGACTGCATAAAACTCCCGTCTTCGGTGCAGAAATTTCTCTCCAAAATAGGTAGCAGCAGCAAAAATGTTGACCGCATGGGATGATGGGAAAGATTTGCCGGGTCCACAATCAACCAGCAACCGCACTATGTCCAGCTCATGGCAAGGGCGGAGCCTTCCAACCATCGGCTTTATAACTGAAGAGGATAGCTGATCGGATATCGTGATCAAAACCGCGCCCCATAATATTATCACCACCCCCTGTCGTTTTTTTAAAAGGGCGACACCTATAATAATTACTCCGAGGGGTACAATGAAATAGCTTTCCGTTGTGATAAAGGGCATCACTATATCCATAACACCGTTCTGAATGGTTTGATTGATGAAAACGAACACTGTAACAT
>WJIR01000088.1 GCA_014730175.1 Candidatus Zixiibacteriota bacterium | reverse complement strand
GTATTGATTCTTAAAGTACACCGCAGCAATTTTATGATAGAGGGTTTCACAGAGGAAGCCGGTTTCAGCGAGTTGGCGGCATTGGGAAAACAGAAGCGGATACCGGTCGTTATCGATCTCGGTTCAGGGGTGTTACTGTCTCCGGATATCAGCGGGCTGCCCAATGAACCTACGGTTAGAGACGCGGTTAAAAGCAAGGCTGACCTGGTATGTTTCTCCGGCGATAAACTCCTTGGGGGATGTCAGGCGGGAATCATACTGGGGCGCAAGAGCCTTGTTAGCAGGTTAAATCGAAATCCGATTTATCGTGTGGTCAGGCCGGATAAAATAACCATTGGTATAACCGAGGAACTCTTTATAAAATACCTTAAAGGTGATTACCGGAATATTCCTATCTGGAATTCGGTTAGAGTAAGTAAAGCGGAACTAACCGAGCGAAGCCGAGTGTTTATCGACAAGGTCTCTCTGCCTGAGGGCATGCTGACGATTCGCGATAGTTATGCTTATGCGGGCGGCGGGTCCGACCCGGGCGGGAAGATAGAATCGGTGATAATTAAATTCAATGGTTTTAATTCCCAGGAACTTGCGGCGGCATTTCGCTTAACCGATCCTCCGGTAATCGGCAGGATCGAAGGCAACGCTTTCTGCGTCGATCTTCGGACAGTTTTACCGCATCAGGAAGACCGCCTTGTTCAACTGGTTAGGAAAACCGTTCTTGAACTCAACAAACGAAATTAGATAATATTCCCGATATGTATGTTTTAGGCACAGCAGGTCATATCGATCATGGAAAATCTTCGATAATAAAACGTCTCAGCGGAATCGATCCCGACCGGCTTCCCGAGGAGAAGGCGCGTGGTCTTACCATTGACCTCGGTTTTGCCTGGATGAGATTGCCATCCGGAAGCAGAGTAGGATTCGTGGATGTGCCAGGCCACGAGAAGTTTGTCAAGAACATGATAGCCGGTGTCGGCAGTATCGATGCAGCATTGCTGGTAATTGCCGCTGATGACGGCTGGATGCCGCAAACAGAGGAACATCTGCAGATTCTGGAATTGCTGGGAGTGAAATCCGGACTTGTTCTACTAAACAAAATCGATGCGGTGGATCCCGATTGGGGCGAATTGGTCGCTGCCGATATAGAAGAACGAATCGAGAACCGCAGTATTGAATTCAAGGGGGTTATTCCGGTATCTGCCATTACTGGCGATGGTTTCGACCGTCTGATTGAATCGCTCGAACAGCTTTTGAGCGAAACCGTTCCCCGTGCGGATGTGGAAAAACCTCGGCTCTATGCTGACCGAGCCTTCACTATCACCGGAATGGGAACAGTACTCACCGGTACCCTTACCGGAGGGAAATTGTCGGTGGGCGATGAGGTTACCATTTATCCGGTTTCGGAGAAAGCGCGGATAAGAAATCTTCAATCCTATAAGGAATCATTGAAAACGGCAACACAGGGCAATCGCGTGGCTGCCAATGTTACCGGCAGCGAAAAACGAAACCTTCATCGGGGCATAATGATATCGGGCTTGAATGATTTACGAACTGCTGACTTTTTAAACTGCTACTTCAAAGTACCGCCAACCGGAAAAATTCCCCTTAAGCATAATTCGCAAGTCGTTGTTTTGTTAGGTACGGCGGAGGTATTATCCAAGGTTCTTCTTTTCGAAGATAAAATGTTCAAACCTGGGGAGGAAGGTTTCTGCAGGATCAAATTATCGGAACCGGTTTGTCCCTTTCTCGGCGATCGACTGATTGCACGTCAGCCCTCACCGGCGACGACTATCGGAGGCGGCGTGATTTTGGATTTTCAACTAACCAGGAGGATAAAAACCGGCAGCAAAGAATTGGATTATATTAGATCGCTTCATCCGATCTCCCCCGAGAATATCATCAACGCAACTCTTGAATTTAAAGGCTACTGGGATGATGATGACCGAAATTACGTTAGAAATAGTGTTTACTCCGAGGATGAGTTTCAGCAGGTGTTAAACCGCTTGGTTGAATCCGGGGTGGTGGAGGAATCGAATCGGATATATTTTGCAGAGGATTTCGTTGAACGAATAGAAAAAGAAACTACTCGGATTCTCGAGAAGCACCACAATGAATCACCCTGGACGCAAGGAATTGGGGCAAAGGAACTAACCAACTCAATCGGCATACCCGATCAATCTGTTGGGGACGCGGCGCTGGAGTTGTTGACGACACGGGGCAAGGTTCAATATTCCCAGGGTGTTTATTCATTAAGCAAGCACTCTGCAAGTCTGCCTGATCCTTTGGAGAGATTAGCAGCAGAAATAGAGACTATGTTCAAGGAAAAACCATGGGAAGCGCCGACCAAGAGCGAGCTGGAAAAGCAAAGCAAAGATAGGCAGGTTGTTTTGAATTATTTGCTTAAAAGCGGGATTCTAATTGACTGCGGCGGTGGGATAATCCTTCATTCCGATGTTTTCGATAAATCAAAACAGATCGTTATCGATTATCTTAAGGCAAACGGTAAAGCTAAATCATCCGAGCTGAGAAAGGCGCTTAATACCAGTCGAAAATATGCGATTCCATTTCTGGAAAAGCTCGATCGCGACCGGATCACGAGTTTCGATGGTGAGTTCCGTACATTAGCGAATGGAAGTTAGCCATGTTGATTGATCGCAACCCCAATCTTATCCTGTATAATGGTAACTGCTATACGCTTTCGCGCCCCGCGGTAGTCCGGGCGATCGCTATCGCTGATGATAGAATAATGGCGATGGGGAGTAACAAGGAGATTAGAAAGCTGGCGTCGCCGAAAACCCGTATATTAGATCTTCGCGGTTTGACTGTCCTTCCCGGTTTTACCGATTGTCATCTGCATCTATACAGCTATGGAACCTCATTATCCAGGTTAAATTTCAGGCTTTATCCCACACTGCAATCAGCCCTTGAGGAAATAGGGAAACGTTCCGCCAATCTGGAAGATGACGAGTGGCTGCTTGGCAGGGGGTGGGATAAAAACTACTGGGGTATGCGGGAGTTCCCGACTCGATATGATCTTGACCATGTATGCAGTAATCCGGCAGCATTCTTTTCCCATGATGGTCATTCACTATGGCTCAATAGCAAAGCGCTTAAACTCCTCGGTATCGAGAACAGAGACGATTTGCAATCGAATGAAATGTATCGCACCGACGAAAAGGGCGAATTGACCGGTATTCTGCATGAGGGTGCCGCCTATAGCGCAGACAAGATGATTCCCGAGCCAACCTTCGAGAATAAATTAAAATCTATTATGCTTGCACAGAAACGAGCATTCAAAATGGGCGTAACCGGTGTGCATGATTTTGATGAAGACAAAGATAAGTATCGATTGTTGCAGCACGCTTCCATGACCGGCAAACTCCGGTTAAAGCTGCTTTGCGCCATTCGATACGAGGATTTCGAGGATAAAGAGCAATTCCCCGTTGTTTCGGGATTCGGTTCTCCGAACTTGAGATTTGGACCGTTAAAACTGTATGCCGATGGAGCCCTGGGAAGTCAGACTGCCGATATGTTCCAACCATACGAAGGTTCAAGCAATTATGGTTTGGGGACATTATCAGCAGACGAACTTACCCGGATTATCACTGATGCTGAATCCAAAGGTCTATCGTGTGCGATTCATGCTATCGGCGACAAAGCCAATTTCAATGTTATGAAAGCATTCGAATCCAACAGTCCGCCATATACTCCGCTTCTTCCCAGGAGAATCGAACATGTTCAGCTTATCCGAAAGCAGGATATTCCGCTACTTAAGCGTACGGGCGCAATCGCTTCGGTGCAGCCTTCGCATTTACTTGCGGATCGCGACACCGCCGACGAATACTGGGGAAGGCGTTGCAGGTATGCCTACGCGTTTCGTACTATGATAAAAAGTAGAATCAGGTTGTGTTTCGGCTCCGATGCTCCTATCGAAGAGATAAATCCGCTTGAGGCGATTGATGCCGCTGTCAACAGATGCGAACCCAATGATCCTCGCGGTGCATGGTATCCGGATGAACGTATCACTGTCAGGCAAGCCGTGGAAGCGCTTACTCGAAACGCATCAATCCTTGGAGGTAACAGTCATCAAACCGGAAAAATCACTCCCGGTCATTTGGCTGATGTGGTAATATTAACCGATGATATTTTCAAAGTACGCAAACGGGATATCCATACAATAAAAGTTGCATCCACTATCTCTTCAGGTAAAGTAGTATATAATAAAGAAAAATTATAATCCGGTTAAATCATAAAAGCATCGGTCAAAACCAATGATGCAAGACGGGCTAAAACCCGTCGTTATTAAAAATAGTGACTCTCCCCGTGTTAAAACGCGGGGTCTCAAACATTCATCCAAGCTTTTCCTTTTTGTCAACAGCCTTACGCGGACAAAATGTCCACGCTCCCGGTCTCTTACATACAAAGGGAGGCTGGACATTCTTGTCCAGCTCGGAAACTGCCTTTGTCATCAGTCTGTGTCAGGGGGATAAATCCCCTGGCCTACCCCGCTTTTAGGGAGCAGAGGAGACGGACGCCGCTCGTAGCCAACGGCACCCATACTCCAATCCGGTGTTGCGATTCGATTTGTTTTTTCCTATCTTAATAGTAAACAACTTAACCGGAGATTATTATGAAACCTATATATCTTGACTATAATGCCACAACACCGATAGATCCCCGTGTAGCCGAGGCGATGCTTCCGTATATACGCGAACATTTCGGTAATCCATCCAGCAATCATTTTTATGGAAGAGCAACCAAGGATGCGGTGGGTAACTCGCGCAAACAGGTCGCTGATATGCTCCATTGTAAGCCTGAAGAAATCGTTTTTACCAGCGGAGGTTCGGAGTCCAATAACCTTGCGATCAAAGGCGTTGCCTACGCCTATCAAAAAAAGGGCAATCATATCATTACATCCTCTATCGAACATCCCGCAGTGAGCGAAGTCTGCCGGTTTTTGGAAACCAGGGGATTCGATGTTACCTACGTTCCGGTAGATGAACATGGTTTGGTTGACCTGAAGCAATTGGAGGAATCGATCACTCCAAAAACAACTCTTATAACCATCATGCACGCCAACAACGAAGTGGGAACGATTGAACCGATAACCGAAATCGCTGAGATCGCTCACAGAAATGGGATACTGATTCATACCGATTGCGCTCAATCGATAGGAAAGGTTCCGGTTTATGTAGACGAGCTTCGTGTGGATTTGCTGTCATTGGCAGGTCATAAACTATACGCTCCCAAAGGTATCGGAGCCTTGTATATCCGTTCAGGAGTGAAATTAGAGAAACAGATACATGGCGCCGGGCATGAGATGGGTTGGCGCGCAGGAACTGAAAATGTCATTGAAATAGCGGGACTGGGTAAAGCATGCGCATTGGTCACCGAAGAGTCCGAGAGAACACATCTGCAAACCGGAAATTTGCGAGATAAGTTACAGAACGGTTTAAGAGAGGCATTCCCCGACATAAGGATTAACGGGCATCCGGAAAAACGTCTGCCGAATACCGCGAGCATCAGCTTTCCGAATATTGCCGCAAACGAGATAATAGACAAGCTGAAGAATATCGCTACATCGGCAGGGGCGGCATGTCATAGCGGCGGGGTTACTATCTCACCAACCTTAAAAGCGATGAATGTCCCGCCTGAATACGCCAAAGGAACGATACGCTTTTCAACCGGTAGATTCACCACTGAGCGCGAGATAGATGAAGCTCTGGAGGAAATAGTTGCGGTCGTCAAGGAATTAGCCTGATGTGGTGTTCTTTTACGGCAATGTTGACAAAAACGGATGTACTGCAAGGTCTAACCGTTTAATTCATAAAAACCACGAATCCGTAGCCGAAGGCTTGACCTTCGCGATCATCGGTAGCCGAAGGCTTGTCCTTCGGGAGTTCAATAGAAGTAGTTCATCTACAGGCTGTAATCGAAGATTCCAACGAAATACCGGAAGCGCAAGGCTTCCGCTTCCGATAGTGGAGTTTACGAATAATACAGGCTAAGCAAGTCCCCATCCTCGACTTAATCGGGATGGGGAGTATCACTATTTTAACCCGTCTTGCATGTCGTCCTTATTTCACTGCCGCTTTCTTTCCAGTCGGCATCGCTTTCCAGATTCTTACCGCCAATAAGAATCCAATAACTGTAAATGGTATCAAGAATGGAGGCCAGTAGCTCCAATTGGCAGTGGTGAGATAACCGAGTGAAAGCGATTGAAATCCGGTGCCTAAATACACGAATCCGTCAATTAATCCGACAGCGGTGCCAGCGGCTTTTCTTCCTCCGAAATCCATGGTAGAAGTTCCGGACAGCATCCCGTGAGTACCTATCACGCATACGGACATGAAAACCACAATCAAGCCCAGATAAAGCGGATTGTTGTTGAATAATAAGAAATTCATCAGTACTGCGCCGAAGAACATTGAGCCATACAATAACGCCGCTACCGGACCTCGCCGGGATCCGAAAACTTTATCCGAGAGGAAACCCGCAGTCATTCCGCCGATAACGCCGGCGAGCATGAGAAGCAATCCCCATCGCTCCCTCATGAAATGATCGGGTGAGAGTTTTAATACTTCTTTGGCAAAAATGGGATACCAGTGCATAATACCGTTGCGCAATACGCCGGTGCAGAATTCGATGAAGGCAATCGTGATAAGAATCTTATTGGTGAATATCTTCTTAAGAATATCCTTCAAGCTGAATGGTGCATCTTCCTCGCCGGAGGAGGCATCAGCCGTGTCGAAATCCTCGAACCCCGCGCCGCTGGGGACATCCTTGAGTAGGATAAGCTCGATAATCAACATCACGCCCAGTATCATCGCCGGTATGAAAAACACCCACCAGGTTTGATCAATAGAGGTGTTGGCAGCTCCGGTGAGGCTTCGTATGAGTCCCTGTACAAAGCTCAATTCATATCCCGGGGTAACCTTGGTAGCCTCCACGATTGCAAAACCCCAGTCGAATGCGAAGTAAATCCCCAGGGAGATCAATATCCCGAATATCCCGCCGAATACCCCTCGCTCTCGCACATGGAACCAGGATGCGTTGACTTTGACGATGGAAACCGCCCCATAACTCTGAAAGTACATATTCATAGCGTAGATAATCGAAAATGTCAGGGTAAGGTCGAGTTGCCATCCCGAATTACGGATACCGTAGGTCAATATACCCAGCAATGCGTTGGCAATTGCGGCGCCGGTCATTCCTATCAACATCCCTCGCTTACCGCCTATTCGATCGGTAAGGGGACCATTGATTAAAAATGCAAAAGCGTAGGTTATAGTACCTGCTGCAAAAATAATCCCGAACGCTTCCTTACTCATCAAGTCGCCCAGGGCGACTTTGGATACGGTTAGATTATACCGCCCCATGTAGAGAAATGCATAAGATAATCCTAAAGGGAACCAGTTCCAGAATCGTCGTATTCTGAATTCCCGGGAATGCGCAATCGGCATCGGATCTGCCATAAGTCTATCTCCTGAATTCTGTTATTGTTTACTCTCCGTAATCCCGCTAATAGAGCGTATTGAGTTTTTTAATTATGGATAAGCCATATTGCTTTGGAGGTTATCTACTCCGGGTGTTAATATTGCTCATCCCAAATGTTATAGCAGCTTTATATGCGATATGAAACGACAAACCAACTCAGCGTTCATCCTGATTGTCCGTGAAATCATGAAGACGCAATACCGAGTCCCTCGGCTCGGGCGCATTCGGGGAATGAAGGCTGATGATCAGTCCCACCACCGCATCCGGGAAGTTATCAGCCAAAATATTCACCTCTCCCGGCTCATTATCGAATGCGGCGACCACTTCGCCGAGTTCCTTAATCGCCTTTATGCTGCTATTTTTGTGCTCCCAGTTATCGTCTTCGTATTTAGGCTTGAGCATAAGAACAGCCTTCTCCGGTTGCATGGGAAATCCGTTTTGAATCAGAGCCTCCTCGGTACCCTTTCCCATCCGAGGTACATCTCTGCCGGTCAAATAAATTACTTTGATACCCTCGTCAGCAAGTTTGTTTACAAACACAACCGATCCGGGAACCGGTTTATCATACTTAAGATACTTATTGTCGAAAAACCATCGCTCCCAGAAATTGTATATATATTCTTGCAGACCCGGGGTATTGATGTCGTATTTTTTCAGGGTATCCAGCACCAGGTATTCGTATTCAGATTCGGGGATGTTTTCGATGAGAGTCCTCGCCCCCGGAAACTGGTCATCTTTATCCTTCATGGCATCCATAAGTATGTTTCTTACTCTCTTGTTGTAATGAAATAAGGTGCCATCGAGGTCGAACACCGCCAGCGGTGTTTTAGCCGAAGCTCTGATAGCTTCGGATTTCTTTAGAATGTCATTGAGTATTTGTGTATTTATCATAGCGCTTGCCAATATATTACTAATCAAATAGGAACACAACAAAATATTAAAACTTTTATTTTCCGTTAGGATATTGTTTTATATTGGTGAATCTAAAGTTTAAACGAGCCGGGTAAGCAATCGAATTATAGTATCAAGATATATGAGTTACTTCGATTATACTATGGATTACCGATTGTAATTCTTCCCGGCGCTGTCATTGGGGGAGCGGAATTGCCCGCTTTATCGGTAAACCTTCCTATAACCAGAGCATCCTCGGTTTCAATACCGGGCTGAACGATATAATTCACTGTGTAGATGCCATCTGCCGCCACGCTATCTCCGTTTTCGCCATTATCATAGAGAGAGATGTCTGTGACGACTGTATCTATATCAACCGAAGCGAAACCATAAGTTTCACCGGCATAAACCATGAATCTGATGGTATCGCCTGCTGATTGCGCCTCTCCGCCGGTATCTTCGGTTACGGAATCTATTGCAGCGGACCGGTCTAATATAATGGAATCGTAAAAATAATCGATGGTGCGATTGTCATCCAGGTCGCGATATCGCACATAAATCGATCGCTCACCATCCGGCGGCTCCAAATACCAGGTGCGTTCTGCACTGTAGTTTTCCCAGATAGCATCAGCAAAGGACGGGTCGTTGGATATCATCATATATCGGGTAGAATCCGGAGCGATCATACGCAGCGTTACGCTTATGGAATTCGTTACGCTGTTTCCATTTTCGATTACCACACCGAAAACTTCCGGAACGCCGGACAGGGAATCGGATGGATATCCTTCATAGTTCTGGTTGCTCACCGATGAGATTTTGTAATAGTATCTATGTCCGTTTATCAGGGAGGTATCGGTGAAAACTTCATTAGCGCTGGAACCGATCCTTTCGAATTCCATACTAACCGAATCGGTTCGATAAATATTGTATCGTGAAATTCCGGATTGGTTACCGATTCCCCAGGTTAACCGTAAGCTTCCGTCGCCAACCGAAATCGATATATCAATCGGAGTAGGCGGGGGCTCTCCGATGGTGTACGGTGAATCGGGCGAATCGATCGCTCTATCGCAAGCAGTGCTTAGGAGTATTATAGCGGCTAAAACCGATATTATTGAAAGTGTGCAGGCGATGAGTCTCATTGTCTTCATTGCTCATAATCTCCCATCAAAACTTCATCGATATAATGATGCCCGGATTTTCGCCTACCACGGAGGTTTGAATCGAAGTCCTAATACCGCTGAGTTCACCGCCTTGGTAGCTTGGAAAGAACAATGCCGAATCGATGATATTGTATGCCCATAAGCCGGCCGTGATAATTGTCAAAGTGCGTAATGCCGTTTCAGCATCATAAGCTTCTTCCCGTCTGTCGTTGAGAGTCGGCAGTAACTCCTCTTTTCTCTCTACGGAACCGGCGTTTAGAAATATGCCTCGAGCAACTCGATAATCGTGGTCCTTGTTATTATAATCCTCCAGGACTGCGAGTGTAACCGCAGCACATCCGACGGTTGCAATCCCAAGGATCGCTCCTTTTAATTTCCTTCCCGAATAGAATTGCCCCCATCCCGGAATTATCGTAGAACGTATCATAGACTTAAATCGCGTTTTCGGCTTCAATTCGATATTAAGCACCGACTCCTGATCTGGCTGGATAAGAATTCTTGATTCCCAGTTTTCGTAACCCGGTTTGGAGGCTTTCACCTTATGATAGCCGGATATACTGCTCCGGAGGAGACATGGGGCTACGGTAGAAATTCTGTTCTCGCCGTCAAGCGTTACCGCCACGTTACGTGGAGTAGATATAATCCGAAGGTTCCCGTTCTTGCTCGAATCCGCAGCGCCGGCATCTCCCACGATCGATATCCACGAGAGCATAATCGCCAGGGATATAACAGTTTTAATATTGAACATGAAATGCATAGAATTCCCTATCTGTAATGCTGTATATTTTATCGGCTTAATCCTCAAAAAGTTAATTAACCCGGATAATTCATAAAAGCCACGATTCCGTAGCCGAAGGCTTGTCCTTCGTGATCATCGGTAGCCGAAGGCTTGTCCTTCGGGAGTTCAATAGAAGTAGTTCATCTACAGGCTGTAATCGTAGATTCCAAAGAAATACCGGAAGCGCAAGGCTTCCGCTACTGGTGACTAAGTTTATGAATAATACAGGTTAAGTATGTGTGACAGTGTGGTCTTTTCGAGCGTTATAGGCGTTAATCGAAAAAATTATTAATATTTTTTCAACATTAATCTTGACATTTATCGACAGATCATATTATAATAGATTACGAGGGGATGGTCTTTGACGATTACCAATTTGAGCCTTTTCGTATATTCCGGGATTTTGATTTCCAAATTCCGAGAAGAATAGTTTGGATGGATACAGACGTATAACGGGTTGCTTATTCCTAATTCAAAGGACGCACATTAATTTGTGCGCCCTGCTCGGGGCGGCATACGGATTTGCCGCCCTCTTTATTTTATTTCGACTGCATAATCTACCAGTTTACATTTCATTCAAAGCAAGCCCCGTAATTTTAGTCCATAAAAGGAATTAAGGCAAAGGAATTATAAAAAAACAGCGCAGGATTAATACATTGCGGTCAAAAATTACCTGATATCGAATAAATAACAGATTGAATCTATCGCTTTTCTATCAATAATATCTTACTGTCCATGTTTTCTATCTCGACGAAAAGCCCTTCGGTTAATTCTCTGGCTGTGCAGGATCGTTCCTCGTCACTGAAAACATCGTAGAGCTTAAATCGAGCGCTTCCGGAACTACCTATCAGAGAGGAGTCAATTTTTATAACCACCCGCCGGAGATTATCCGGACTGGGAGAGTGATAACGCTGATTATGGTTTACTAAATACAGGCTATGATGTTTCTTCTGATCGCTCTGAGCGATAACATCGACATCCGGTTCCGATGATACTACCGGAGTAGTTATCCTATGGGTGGAAAATAGCTTATTGAGTATTTCTTTTTTGGAATTATCGTATGTCAGCCCCGGATCGAAAGTGAAAACGTAGCAGGAACCTTTACCCAGTCTTCGATACGCCCCCACGATTTTATTGCCGAGTTTGGCAAATATTCGCCATGAGGAGTTTTTCTTGGAAATACTACCAAAAAGTTGAGTATCGTACGATTGCGATCCGATCTGAATTTTGCCGAATCCGCCATCACGTCTGGTCGAAATGCCAAGGCTTTTGCTAAGGATGTTGGATGATCTGAAGAATTCATTGTAAGTGGGCATGGTGCCAATCAGAATAACATTCACGCCACTCTTGATGACATCCACAATAGATTCCTGTATCTCCTCGGGCATATACTCGGCAATCGGGATAAAAATCAGCTTAAGACCCTCGATATCCTTTAGATTCTGAGTATCCAGCACTTTATAGTCGTAGTTTAGCTGCCCAAACCCGCGGCACGTCCCGGGGATACAAAAATCAAGCAGGTAATTCAAATACTCGTAAGGGCCATCCGCTTTCAGGTATTTGTAGTATAGCAAAGATCGATCATAAGCTATCCCGACCGATGCGAAATCCTTTAGATCCTCGAGTTTCATTCTGGGGATAACTTCGTTAAGCTTGGATAGTAACTCATAGGTTTCTCTGACGGTGCCATCCTCACCAAGAGGCGAACCAAGCCAGCGATCATGTTCTACGAACATGTAAGAAACAAATCCTTTAATCCCTCCCGAAAGAGCTGTCGTTAGCAAAAATCTCAATGCCCGTTTATCGTCATTCTCGGAGTTGCTATTCTCCCGAGTCTTCCCGTTTGGCGATCCGGAGATAAGCTTGGACGCCCAGTTGAAATTCGATGTCGAGTTCAGATATCGCAGCATACGGGAGTTCTGATAATAGTTTTCATTCTCCTCCAGGCTCAAGCCCAGAGACACCTTATGATCAGTTATGCTCTTCCAGTTCAAAGGCATGCCAAGGTCGGGATCAATCGAAACGCCGGTTGAATACAAAGCTCCCACCCCCAGTGATTCCAGCCTCTCCCTCACCGTTCTTACATGCTCGTTTACGGTTTGTTCTTTGAACTCTATCCAATCGAAATACGGTAACAGCTCCTCAGGTTTTTTAATCTCAACTTCCTTGGGAGCTTCAACTTCGGAAAATTTCTTGAGCTTTTTTCCATAAATGATATTTAAGTTTCCTATCTCCCCGTATTTGCTCTCCAAGAAGGATATAAAACGTTCGTTGACGGAAAAATCGCTGTAATCACCGTCAAAAATACCCTTATTTCCCCCGAAATCGAGATTTTCGTCGATATGCATTAAAAAAACCGGACCCTTGGGATATATATAATTCTGGATTGATTCCACTAATACGGTGAAGAACCTCTTAAAATGATTCAGGTAATTAGGGTGAAGATAACTTTGTACGAAACCTGATGGCTCTCCTGTGTTTGATACGATTTTCAACGGATCGCCATTTGAATTTCGTGCCAGTATGTTGGAATCGGAGAATACGAAATTAGGAACTCCTCCGTTCGGCAGGCCGGAATCAGAATATGGTCCGCATCTTAAGATAACCTTGAAACCGAACTCCCGTGCCAGTTCGAGAAACACGATAAGGTCTTTACCGGAATCATTTATTCCTGCGAAATCGAATGAGCCTATCTCCTCCTCATGCAGAGTCCACGGCACTACAGTTGATATCATGGTAAAGCCGGCTTTTTTTATACGCTCAAAGCAGACTGCCCAGTACCGCTTATGGGTTCTAAAATAGTGCATTTCTGCGGCACTACAGTAATATTCTTCTTTACCGATGATAAACTTATTATTTACCAATCCCAGCATGAGTTCCACCCTTATCTATTAATTTGAGTCCGAAATATTGCACCAAAGTTCCTGAAATGTTTTTAACACTTATTCAATTAATTATAACAATGCGCTTACAAAAAAGTCGCGTTCCGTTCTCGGGAGTTAATAATAAATCTTAAAATTTAATATCTTTTTACGCATTTGTCAATTAATATTTTACAACATGTTGCTGTTCCGTGACTTATGATACTATGGCGTATTGGTCGGGTTTCGCATACCGTTCATCCGGAAGCCGATTCTCATTTTGCATGTTTACATATAATTCTGAGAACAATGGAGGTCACAGAGCTCTGTTTATGATGTCAGTTAGTTTTGCCAAACCGATTAATCTCATTTCACAGCAGCTTGGTGTATATGAGAAAACATGCGGAACTCATTATTAAATTTTGAAAAATGATTGTTATTTCTTCAACTTTATGTTTTATTTCTTCGCTGAAACCGATTAAGAGGAGGATAAAATGTCATATACAGAAAGAGCTCACAAAAAATATGAATCCCGGTGGACTAAGATGTTATCTCATCCATTCATAAGGGATATGCGGTCAGGTGAGATAGCTGTCGAAACCTTCAATTTCTGGGTGATGCAGGACTATATATTCGTTCGTGAGGCGATCCGATTCTTCGGCGTGCTTCTGGCGAAGTTCCCACGGAAATACCAGCAGCCTTTCGAGCAAAGTATTGCCGGATTGGAACATGAACTCACTATTTTCGAAAAGTATGCAAAGGGACAGGGAATAAATTTATCAGAAGTCATCCCCACTCCTATCTGCCGGGCATACAACGACTTCCTGCTCTCCTCGGCATATAATGAAGATATCGATAACAATTTTACCATCCTTTACACTGCGGAAAAAGCATATCATGAAGCTTGGAAATCGGTACGACAATATCTGAAACCGGGAACACCCTATGAAGAATTTATCGAAAACTGGGCGGGGGATGCTTTCAAGCAATATGTCGAGTGGCTGGAGAATGAATTGAATCAATTGACAGCGGACCTTCCCGAACATCGCCTGCAGAAGATCGATAAAACCTTCCTGACGACAGTACAATACGAATATTTATTCTGGGAGATGGCGTATAATAAGCTGCAGTGGATGTAGGTGGAAATTTGACGCCGCATGTTTTAACACATCCAGGAAAACGTGGGGAGGATCACTATTTTTAATAACGACGGATTTTAGCCCGTCTTGCATCATGCTGCTGTTTAAGATGTTACGAGGACTGAACTCCTCGGTTATTAAGAACTATGAAACTCCCCGGACTGAAGTCCCGGGGTCTCGAGTCTCTTATCCTACTTTGTCATCAATCCGGCGGAAACCTTGCGCTTCCGGCTCTTTCCGGACCCCAAATTCCGGCTCTAAATTTGTTATTGTTGTTAAATCCCCGAAGGACAAGCCTTCGCCTGCGGTTTACTGGCTTTTATGAATTATCCGGGATAAATTATCCGGATTATAATCTGGATTTTATTCTGGAAATAGCCTCAAGCAAAGTAGAATTATGAGGATCATATTCCAGCCCTTTGCGATATTTTTCGAAAGCCAACTGGTAATATTTCTTACCCAATTTCTCCAAAAAGCCCCCGAACTGAGCATAAAGCAGGGAGTTGGTAGGATCCGTATCGATAATCATTTCATTGTATTTAATAAAACAATCAATATCCCCCCGACGCAGACATAACAAGCCGGCGAGATAATAGCCAGCCTGGCTCTCGGGATATTTCTGTTTGAATTCCTTATAATGCCTGGTTGACTTTTCCATATTATCCAACTTGTAATCGATTACAGCTTTTTCGAAGAGTGAAAAATCATACTGCCTGGCTTCAGGATTCTCACTTCCTGCAACAATATTATAAACGCATACCGGCTGCCCTCTGATCCAGTAGGTATAAATCAAGGTGCTACCTTTGGAAATCTCGGGGTAATATCTGGTTAGCAGATCATTCTGCCCGATATCCAGCGCCAGATGGGTAATTGGATATTTATCGAAAAGCGCCGGATCATGCTCAAAAGTTACCCCGAAAAAGTACGGGATACTTCTCAGCTTGTTATTTTGCGTCAATGCCGATGCGTAAGAACCTGCGATTACAGCCTTTTCGTCAGTTATCCTGGCGATGTCCTTTGAAGCTACATCCGAGGAAAACTGGGCTTTGGGCAACCAGTTGCCGTAAAGGTAAATATTGAAAAACAATATTATAAGCATGATGGTCCCAAAAGTGGTTTTCGCAGAATTACTTCCGCAGAATTTCTGTACACAATCAGGCTTGCGCCGTAAAAGCCAAAAGACGGTTAAAAAGCACAATATCCCAACAGATATAACTACAGGGTAAACCGGCGGGATCTGATACGGTTTTTCGAAATGGAATATCACTGCCGTTACTATTAGATTAATCAGAATCATCCACAGAAATAAGGGGAAGATTCTAAGAGATGTCTTAAAATTCTTACCCACCCTCGGCGGCTGCCATAGAGGAATTGATACGATTATCCCCGCAAATGCCGGAATCAGCAGCATGGCGTATCGTAGAGGTCGATAATTCCACGGAAAAAGCGCCAGGATCCCAAAAACCAACCAGGCGATGAAAAACCATGATTCCACCGGCAACTCCCTGAATCTACTTAATCTAAACGCCCCTTTTCTCGGAACGGCAAAGAAAACTATGAAGAATAGGATTACCGACAAGACCGTAAAAGGCATCAATGGAAAAAGGTAATTATCATTGCCGAATCTCATTATGCTCTCAATCAAAATCCTGATTCCATCTAATATTATGGGGCGACCGTAAATTGCGGTGGTAGATTCAGCAAGGTAGATATCGACTAACTCCTTATTCGGGAGATAAATCGAGAATATCCATACGATCGCAACCGATATGAAACCTGCCAGTAACATTCCAGTACTGAGAATAGATGTTTTCGGATATCTACCTTCAACATAGTTTTTGATCCAGAGGTATGAAATCGCTGCCGGTATGATAAATGCGGAGAGCATTTTAACGAAAAATGTCGAGATCCCAAATAATAGTCCCGCAATTAGGATTTTGATTCTCCTTTCGGAGCTTAATAGAAAATATGTTCCAACAAGCAGAAGTGTAACTACGCTGTTTTCCAGAAACGGAAGCCTGTTTAACATCATGAACACGTAATTGACTCCCAGAATAAGCGTTCCCCAGCCGGCATAATGTTTTAAACCGCCTCGTTTAAGTGAAAGAGAGAAAAACAGCAATCCAATCAGATTGAACAAAACCGCCATCAGGTTGAATTGCACTCGACCGGTTCCGATAATCTCGAAAAGATATTTACCGACAAATGTGGGCAGCGAATTCACGAAAAGTATATACCGTTCGGAGCCAAAAGGCTGCGCCTCATCGAATAGAACCTGATTGCGCGCATACGAAGTATAAACCGGAGGATCGGTAGCAGGTCCTTGCATGCCGGTCAAATTTACAGGGGCATCAGCGCTGAGTAGATATACCCGCGTGAAGATGATGAAAAAAACACCAAGCAGCAATACGATGTTGGAAGCTTTAATCTTACTCAAATTCAAACTCCGATTTCGAGAGATTAATTATTGCTATGTCAGACTAAGTCCTCATCTCTGGCGATCTTCAGCGAGAACGATTCTTTGCGAAGGTAATACAAACCCAATAATGTAACCGGGAAATACTGACTTGACCATAATACAATTGAAAAAGGAAAAGCTATCTCCTTGGGAATGCTGAATAACGCCAGCGCTATGGTACATCCGTACTGAAATGTGCCTATAAAACCGGGCGACGACGGCAGCATTACCGCAAGCGCAACCACCACCAGAACCACAAAGGGCGCAATAAACGGTGGATATATATCGAAGGCGAAAAATATAAAAAAGTTTGAAAGCGCCGTGGTAATCCATAAAGCCGCTGTAAATAGAATTACAATAAGGGTGTTTCTACCTTCGTTAAATATACTTAAACCCTCCATAAAGCGCGCCAGCAATCTCATCACAAAAGAATGGACCTTGACCGGTAATATACCGGTAATTTTGGAAATGAAATTCTGAGTCTCTACAGGCCATCGTGATAATGAGAACAGGATAATAGAAGCGACTATGTTCGCAGCAAATGTCATATATCCGACCCTTTTTATTGCGGGAGGGAACGGAAACAGAATCAGGCAGGTAGCTAAAATAAACAGAATCGCAAACGAATCAAAGATACGCTCCACCAGGATAGTAGCGAATGAACCGCTTCGGGATATCCCTTCCTTTTGAGCAATGGAAAAAGCTCTAACGATCTCCCCCAACCTTACCGGCAACACGTTATTCGCCATGAAGCCGATCATAACCGATGAAAATAGGCTGGATCGGCCGATTTTCTTTATTCCCGACAGCAAATAGTACCATCTGAGCGCGCGTATCCACATAGTGAAAATAATCAAAGCGCCTGTGGGAATAGCCCAAAAATAATTGGCGGTTGCAAACGCCTGTCTCACTTGTGCAAAATCGATGTTTCTTACGGAAAAGTAGAGAAACACCACGCTGATAATAATACCGATCGTTACCGTTAGCTTTCTATTCAATCAAACTCCTGATAATATATATTACCGAACCTTGCCTTCAAAACATCGTTGAATTTTTCGGCGGTATTATCCCATGTGAACCGCTTTGCCCACTCCAGCGCTCCCTTTTCCAGGCGCGAACGCAGTTGATCATCGGTAATTATAGATATAACCTTTTGCGCTAATTCCTCGATATTACCATACTCGTAAAGCAAACCGGAGGAATCGGGATTAACCGAATCCCGCAATCCCGGCACGTCAGCGGCAACGACAGCGGTCCCGCATGCATTCGCTTCGATGTTAGAAATACCCCAGCCCTCCTTGATGGAAGGATAAACCAGGCAGTATGCGCTTCTTAGAAGCTCCACTTTTTCCTCGTGCGGAATGTAGCCGGGATATTCAATATTCTTTTCCAACCCCTTCCTTTTAGTAAAGTTTTTTAAAGCATCCAGATATTCCCCGTCGCCTATAATGATAAATTTTGCATTCGGAGCGGTTTTGAGGATAAGCGGCGCCGCTTCAATAAGATGTTCTATACTTTTATATTTTTTTATCCTTCCGGTATAGCAGATTATGGGGGCGGACGCCTTCTTTCCATCAGGGAAATACTGTTGATGATCTATGCCGCATTCGGCAACGCTGATGTCGTCCCGCCGATATCCCATCTTTACCAGATCATCTTTGGTTGAATTCGAGATAACATGAACATGACACTTTCTATAGACCGGGAGCATTAGTTTCTCAAGCACATAAATGTAGGAAGCGAACAGAAGATTGGTTTCGCGGAAAATAGCTCCGGAAAAAAGATGGGGTACAATCAGCAAAACCGGAATCTTGACATACAAGGGTGAATAAAACGGAACTTTGTTCACATCCTCTATAATCAGATCGGGCTTGAATTCTCGAACGATTTGTTTAATTCGCTTTATGAAAACGAAATTGAAGTTGTACTCGTTCCCGAACCGCAGGACATCAATGCCATCATAGGTTTCTCTCTCAGGGAGTTTTGCACCGCAACGATTGCAGACATAGAGGATTTTATGACCGTATTGTTCGGATAGTCGTGTGATTATATTGTGAATATGGACTTCAGCTCCGCCAGCAAGTGGATGTCTGTAATCGCGCCAGTTAACGACAAGAAGCCTCATGCCTGGATAGTCTTTCTAAGTCAGCTTTTACCATCATTTCAACCAATTCCTCGAACTTCACCTTCGGTTTCCAATTCAGCTTCTTTTGCGCTTTAGTCGAGTCACCGCGCAGATACTGAACTTCAGCCGGTCGCAAATATTTCGGATCTGTGACTACGTAATCCTTATAGTCCAAATCGACAGTCTCGAAAGCGGTCTTAACGAAGTCCTTAACCGAATGTGTTTCGCCGGTTGCCACTACATAGTCGTCCGGTTCATCTTGCTGAAGCATTTTATACATAGCCAAAACGTAATCGCCGGAGAATCCCCAGTCCCGTTTAGCTTCGAGATTGCCGAGTTTTAATTCCTTTTGCAGACCGAGCTTTATTTTCGCGACCGCCAGTGATATCTTCCGGGTAACGAATTCCACTCCCCGGCACGGGCTTTCGTGGTTAAAGAGTATCCCATTACTTACGAAGAGGTCGTAGGATTCGCGGTAATTAATACATGTCCAATAAGCTGCGAGTTTGGAGACTCCATAAGGCGATCGAGGCCACATACGGCTTCGCTCATTTTGTAACTCGTCTTCCACCTTGCCGTACACCTCCGAGGAACAAGCATTATAGAATTTTCCGTCGGGGATATACTCGCGAAAACTGTTGAGCATATTCAGGGTGCCTTTAATATTGACATCGTATGTAACCTCAGGATTAGACCAACTCTCCTGCACGAAACTCTGGGCGGCTAAATGGAAAACCATCTCCGGTTTAACCGACCTGAAAATTGAATCCAGTGATGTTTTATCGGAAACATCGCCGTAGTAAAACCGGATTTTTTCCTTGTTAGTCGGATCGTATTCCCAGACGCCATACGTCTTCTGCGAATTCCGCCTTACTATACCATGAACCTCAAGTTTCTTTTTCAAGGCTAACAGCGACAGGTAATATCCATCCTGTCCGGTTATGCCGCTTATCAGTATCTTCATTTTATTCTCCATCAGAAATCATTTATTCATAACCTGCTCTATTTCCAGCTTCAGCCGCTGCAAAGTTGACACCAAATTAGGATCCGGACTCGCTTTTTCAATATATTCATCAATCGCCTCCAGCGCTTCCTGATATCTTTCGTTTTCATACATCAGCGATACCATCAGCTTGAATGCGGATTCCGATTTCGGATTTCGCTCCAACACCTTCCGATAAATTGCGATCGCACCATCGGTATTCCCGGCATTGGTGAGTGTATAGGCGGCATTCAAGTATAATCGTTCCCTCTCCTTCTCGGGACCCCGCGCAATTACCTCCTCGATCTTATCCATATCGCCCTGTTCCCCGTATATTTGAATAAGGAATGCGTATGTACGCCACCCGTTAGGATGAACCTCGATAGCTGCCTCGGTAACTTCAATTGCCTCCTCTGTTTGTCCCTGGCTTCTGTAATGTTCCGAAAGCTGAAGGAAAGCGCTCATATAGTTGGTTATCAGACGTTGAGCATTCTCGTTTTTGTATACATCGGGATCGGATATCCCCCTGAATTGGAAAACCTCGGTAAGTCTTTTTCTCAGTATCTCGGGCGCTATCTGCCCGGCTCCCTTCTCCGGAACGATCCGGTATGTCATTCCTTCCATTCGAAGATGGTCATCAAGCCCCAGTCTGTTATCATCGGATACGGTTACCGCAAAATATATCGGCTCTTTGAAATTATTTGCCCGTATTATTTCTTCGACCATTATATCCTGAACGCGAATTGCTCTGCCATCAGCGGTTATCTTTGGCATTAATTGTTCTATTTTAGCATCCGTAAGCCTGATGGGAACTCCCATCTGATGCTTTAACTGCTTGATATACCAGTGTGTATTGAGAAGGGACAGATTGACTACCCTTACATCGGTGCGCACCTCGGGTACTATCTGCAGATACCATACCGGGAAGGTATCATTGTCACCGTTGGTGAATATTATCCCGTTTTCATTGCAGGAATTGAGGATATTATAGGCATAATCCCAGGCGATATAATTACCGGTACGGTCGTGGGATTCCCAGTGGTAGGCACTTGTATTGGTCAGAGGAAAAGCTACCGCGATTATTCCTATAAGCGCCGCGATAGCCATTCGAGTTCTTTCGGTAAGTCGTTTGCCGAATATATCGAAAATCCAGTAGATAAAGCCCGAGAGCCCGAATCCCATGAGAATAGTGAAGTACATAAATCCGGGAGTGAAGAAATAATCTCGTTCCCTTACCTCCAATCTCTCCCCTTTGGTTCCGTCCGAGAAATTCATATACAAAACCAGTCCAATCGAACAGAGCAGAAATAACAGGAAGAAAGTCAAGCCGACTTTCCATCGGCGCCGCAACGATTCCCAGATTCCCCAAACCCCGAGTACGAAGGGAATAAACCGCCATCCGCTTGATGAATACTGCTCGACAAAGAATCCGCCGAATCCCATATTCTTATGCGCGCCGAGCTGATTCGCCCAGGTTCCCCGTCGGTCGAACATCCGGGACAGCATAGATTCAGAACCGTATTGCTTTCGCTCCAGAAATGCTTTAAACGACTCCCAATCATCCGGATCATTCTCATTGATCACCGGATCCAGAGAAGCCCGTATCGGGATGTACGCCTGGACCGAGTACCCTATAATTGTCACAGCCATAAGCATGAAAACCAGTTTCCATACTTCGCTTTTCCAATTCAGGTAAATGAGCATAGTAATCGAGAGCAAAAACAGTATTGAAACAGCAATCGCAAACGGAACAAGGAAGTTAGCTACCAAAAGCATGGAAACCATCGCAGCCCAGATCCGCCAATCGAGACGTTTTTCTCTGTCCACCATCAGAATTAACAGAAATATTATAGGGAAGATCAGAAAAGTCGTCATGTGGATTCCCAGTGAGAGGAAGATCAGGTAGGATATCAATATCAAGTATCTGTCCGACCCCGGTTCATGCCTCTTTTCCAGCCATATCAAAACCAGATAGGTCACCAGCAACATAATCATCATTGTGATACCGTAAACTTCCGCCTCAACCGCATTGAACCAGAATGTTGAGGAGAAATTAAGGAACAAGGCGCCGGTTGCACCGCCGGAATAAGCGATAATCCTGTTAGTCCAGCTTTCGGCTTCCTCCCGCGTAACCCAGGTTTTCACCACCCTTACGATAATTAAGTAAGCTAACCATACCGTAATCGCAGAAGACAGTACTGAGATAAAATTAATCCTCGCCGCAAGATCCGCAAAGATGGGGATGAGGATAAAAACCCTTCCCAGCAGGATAAATAACGGCGTTCCGGGCGGATGCGGAATTCCCAATATCTTGGCGCAAGCGATGAATTCCCCGCAATCCCAGAAACTCAATGTGGGCGCCATAGTGCTAAGATATGTCCAGAAGCTAATCAGGAAGACGATACCGGAGATAAACAGGTTAACCTTATCTCTCGGCAAAGCTCGAACATCTCCATTATTGGTTTGCAACTATTCCTCCTCGCAATTGCAAATAATTTTAAACTTACAACTTAATGTTTACATCTATAATGGTCAACTGATTTTACGCTATAATATTTTTAACCCGGATAATTCATAAAAAACATTAATTCGTAGCCGAAGGCTTGTCCTTTCGGTAGCTCAAGTGAGTTAGAATATTTACAGGCTGTAATCGAAGATTCCAAAGAAATACCGGAGGCGGAAGGCTTCCGCTACCGATAGTGAAATTTATGAATAACACTGGTTAAAGATTCCAAAGCAGATAATGACATTATATTAAACAGATTCAGAACGAATAAGTTTGGAATTAAATCCTTATCCATAACCTTATTTTTCTCTTTCCTTGACTTCCAATTACAACTTATGTAGATTTCGCCAAATTCAATTAGGGAGATTTTATGGAGATAACACCAGAGCTGTTCGAAAAATATCGCGATGATATGATAGATATCCAGCGTCGTCTTGTAGAAATCCCCGCTCTGTCTGCGGATAATGGCGGTGATGGCGAATATCGCAAATCACGCGAAATGATTAAAATTCTTAATGAATACGGAATTAATGATATCGAGGAGTATAAT
>WJIR01000006.1 GCA_014730175.1 Candidatus Zixiibacteriota bacterium | reverse complement strand
GGGATTTTACGCAGGCGAGAAAACAAAATCGATGTTAAACGATCAGACTTATGCTTTCGTCCCCTTAGCCACGAAAGCACTTGGCTTAATCGTCATATCGATCGCCTGGATTGCCCAGCTTGCATACTAACTCTGAGATACGCATTAGGTGGCTATTAATATGCCGGAGGTCGGACTTGAACCGACATGACCCGAAGGCCGGGGGATTTTGAGTCCCCTGCGTCTACCAATTTCACCACTCCGGCTTAATTTTATCTTCTAAAAAATTTACCTAAACCACCTCAGAAATGCAAGCGATTTTTGTTTCCACTGATTTATAAACCTCTCAATATCTCAGTGTTCCGAACACCACGTCTAAGTTGTCGGACTCATCGGATCCCCGACCCGCTTGTCTTCCGCTTCCTTCGCTCTTAAAAACACCAACGCAAGTGTTCTATAAATCATGTGCGCGAATTTCGAATAGGGCATATACCATAGCAAAAAGAATACGAAAACCAGGTGTATGAAATAATTTACATACGCAAATGACGGATCGCCCACCAGCCATCTTCCGAGCCATGAAGTCACACCGGTTAAGCCGGTGAAAAATACCACATAAATAAATAATTGATCAGGATAACCGGAAGCCCCGACCTCATCCTTGTCAAGCCATCGGCGTGCGATCAGGATCGCTCCGCCGGCAAGCAGCGCTAATCCGCTGAAAGCTCCGATGAATTTCACCGGATTCGGCAAATCTATCGGTAATTCCCACGTAGGAGGTAGATCTATGTAGTGCGGAATGAATATCAATACAAACACCAATCCGGTAGTTATCATCGCCCCCACGAAACCGGCGAATACCAGAATATGTCCGATATAACGAGGTTCATTAGCATTGCATTTCTCAAATTGGGAATGTGTAATTATTTCCTTTGCGGTAAGTTTCAGCCCGGTTAATAGTGATATCCCTTCGCCATGATGCTTCTTCAAATCTCGCCAGAACCTCGAGAATCCAATAAGAGCTAAGGTGAATATGAGGATATTGCCGAGTACGAAAAAGGCATCGACAGTACTGTGGGGTAAGAAAATGTTGAAATCAATCGGGATTCCTTCCTGCATGAACAGAAACTCACCCTCGGCTGTCCTCGGCGCCGAAACATTCATTAATACGAACAATATTATCACCGGAACGGCAAAAAGAAACGGTAATGCCCATGGCGTAGCCAGCGCCTTGCCCATGAATTTGGGAACAGCATAATTCTGATAAGTATAGGAACGTACCGCTGCCAGTAAATCACCCGGTTTGGCTCCTCTGGGACAATGTACCGAACAGTCATTGCACTGATAACAAGCCCAAACATCAAGATCACCCATCAAGCGATCAGCTAAGCCCCATTGAGCCCAAAGCATTTCTTTCCGGGGAAAGGGACTCTCGTTGGTCGATAATTCGCAGACTACCGAACAGGTGGCGCATTGATAGCATTTCTTACCCGCTTCACCTCCGGCTTTGCCTATCTCTTTTATAAATTTCGGATCCGGACTAATCCTTTCGCGTTCAGCCATATATCGTTCTCCGAATTTCCTTTATGATCCATCTTGTGAATTTATTAACAATCCGATTTATAAAAAATCCAGATAAAATCTGGTTAATTTATCAACTAAATGCTTAGAGCAAATTTAAGGTTACGGTAATTTAAATCCGGCTACCCACTTAGTCAAGTCATTAAAATAAAAATTATGCAATACACATTGGAAATGGATGTTCAGTTGTCGGAGTCACAGTAGAAAAGACGGAGTTCTGTATAATTGCCAATAAAAAAATAAAATTTAAACTTGACAAGGTCAGTGGGATATGTTATGATTAGCCTCGTTGATATTAATAATCAATATCACATGGTAGTATTTCTTCTAAGTAAATTATTCATTCAATAGCAGAAAGGAGCGGATATTAATAAGGATAATTTTAAATTTGTAAAATCTTAGAGCAATGAAAACCAAGATAATAAGTAAGCAAATAATTACTCACAATTTCATGGAGAAAATAATGAAATTAACAATGACAAGAAACATAATGTTCATGTCCTTAGCGGTAATTTTACTTTCGACATCATTTGTCACCGCTTCCCAGGATATGTACTGGCACGATAAAGCTTTCAATCGCGATTGGCATTTAACACCGCAATCTGATGAAGTAAGTATTAAATTCAACAACGACGTTTCTGTCGCTGATATAAACACATTCGCCGATGATTACGATCTATCGGTCGTTCACGAAGCGGCTTGGAACAACTTTGCTGTTTTCAGTCTTCAGAGCGAATTCGACATTGACGCCATTCAGCGCTTTAAGGCTGACGACAGGGTATGGGAAGTTGCCGTACCGGGTATGGATTATGAAGGATTCATTAAGTACTACGATCCCACCGAAGCGACTGTCCAGTTTTATCAGGACTTGACCGAAAAGACCTGTCTGCAGATCATAGATGAGATCGGTGCGGAAGTAGTTAAGGAGCAATGGACCCAGAACTACTACACGATTTCTACTGCAAAAGGCAAAAACGTGTTTGAAACCATCTCCGAGCTTAATCAATACTCAGAGGTATGGTTCTCCGAACCTTCCATTTATGGTTTCGATGATGCACTCTGGACGCCTGATGATCCTAACTTCGAAGATCAATGGCATCTGCTGAACACCGGTCAGGAATCCGGCGCCTGCGTATGCACACCGTACGGAGATCACGATGTCAATGCGGTTCAGGCCTGGGATATGACCCGAAGCGACCGCGGAATTGTCATTGTAGTCATCGATACCGGTATGGATTTAACACATCCGGACTTACAAGGCAACTTGCTCGATAGAGACGGCGATGATTGGGATTTCGCGGATCCCGATAACTCCCCCGATGACGAAGGCAACCATGGCACCGCATGCTCCGGATTAGCCGCTGCCGTTGCCAATAATAACGAAGGTGTCGCGGGC
>WJIR01000087.1 GCA_014730175.1 Candidatus Zixiibacteriota bacterium | reverse complement strand
CGAGATAGGCCTGAAAATCGACCAGACCTTATGCCAGGATGCTACCGGCACTATGGTAATGCTGGAATTGGAGGCGATGGGTTTAAAGCAGGTAAAAACCGAAGTTTCCGCTCAGTATGTCGATCACAATCTTCTCCAGACCGATTATAAAAATGCCGATGACCATCTTTTCCTGAGAAGCGCGGCACAGAAGTTCGGATTATGGTTCAGCCGACCGGGCAATGGAATAAGCCATCCGGTTCACATGGAGAGATTCGGGAAACCCGGGAGAACGCTGTTAGGTTCGGACAGTCATACTTGCTCCGGCGGTTCGATGGGGATGTTGGCGATCGGGGCGGGTGGGCTTGAGGTCGCAATGGCGATCGCGGGCGAACCGTTTCACGTTAAAATGCCGCAGGTTTGGGGAGTTAAGTTAACCGGTCAACTGCCCGATTGGGTTAGCGCTAAGGATGTTATTTTGGAGATGCTGCGAAGGCACGGCGTAAGCGGCGGAATCGGTAAAGTGATTGAATACTACGGATCCGGTTTGGAAAATCTCTCCGCTATGGATCGCCATGTTATTGCCAACATGGGAGCGGAACTGGGAGCAACCACAACCGCATTTCCCGCCGATGATGCAATTAAGGAGTTTTTGAGGAAACAAGGACGGAGTAATGATTATATGGAATTGACGGCTGATACTGATGCTGGGTATGATCTATATGAGGAGATTGATTTATCCCGGTTGGAGCCGCTAATAGCTTTGCCCAGCAGTCCCGGCAATGTGGTTCCGGTGAGTGAAGTTGCCGGGCGGGAGATATATCAGGCGATGATAGGCTCGTCGGCTAATCCGGGATTACGCGATTTTGCGGTTCCTGCGATGATGGTTGATGGTAAACAGATTCACGAACGGGTATCACTTGATATCAATCCTTCCTCAAGGCAGGTGCAGGAAAATATGCTGGAGTTGAGGATACTCGGGAGGTTGCTGCGAGCCGGAGGAAGAATTCATCAAGCGGGCTGCAATGGATGTATCGGCATGGGACAGGCGCCCGCAACCGGTAAGATAAGCCTGCGTACGGTTCCCAGGAATTTCCCGGGCAGATCCGGCACCAAAGAGGATCAGGTTTATCTCTGCAGCCCGGAAACGGCGGCAGCATCGGCGTTAACCGGCGTTATCACCGATCCAAGAACATTGGATATGCCGTATCCCAGGTTCGAAGAACCGGATGAATTCATTATAAACACTGATATGCTCATTGCGCCTCCGGAAGATGGTTCCGGTGTGAAACTTGAAAAGGGACCGAATATAAAATCGCTTCCAAAATTCGATCCGCTCCCTGAAAGACTTGAAGGTCCGGTTTTACTCAAAGTCGGCGATGATATCTCCACCGATACCATAATGCCGGCCGGTACCAGGGTACTTCCTTACCGCAGCAATATCGAGGAGATCAGCAAATTTACATTTGCACAGATTGATGAGTCATACGATAGTCGGGCAATTGTTTTCAAAGAAACCGGATCATTTATAGTTGGCGGTAATAACTACGGACAGGGATCAAGCCGGGAACATGCCGCATTAGGACCGAGATACCTTGGAGTTAAGGCGGTAATCGTTAAAGGATTCGCCAGAATCCACTGGCAGAACCTGATTAATTTCGGAATCCTGCCTCTAACATTTGTTAATGAAGACGATTATAATTCCATTGATCAGGATGATGTTATTATTATGGAAGATATACGTGAAGCGATTACCAAAGGCAATCGAGTTCAGGTAATCAATAAAAGTAAGGGGACAACCTTTATGGTTGAACATAGCATGTCGGAACGTCAACTGGAGATGACATTAAAGGGCAGTCTATTGAATATTTTCAGAGAGAAGCAACGGTAATGAAATGAACCTGGATGAGTTAGACGAGGAGGTCGGATTGCGCATCCCGTCGAAGGCGAAGACGGGATGGATTTAATGTTTCCACAAGGGTGGTAAGCTTGGCTCGAAGCCACAGGCGAAGAGATAAGCATGTTTTGTAGGTTCATTTAAAATAGTGGGGCAAATTATAAATACTTCTGAGCCAGTGATGTTGTTTAAGAACTAATTATGGAACTGCTATGATTTCTGCGTCGACCTTCCATACCCGCGAATTCGTATTCCCTCATCCCCTTGCCCTTTCTCCCATTAAGTGGGAGAAGGAAAACTATGTGGATATTTTCCATCTATATAAATCATTTTATTCTTACCCCTTTCCCTCCCCCATTCAGTGGGAGAGGGTGTCCCGCGAAGCGCGGAATGGGTGAATGAGTATTCGTGCCGCCCCTCGACTGCCTCCCGCGTACTGCGGGATTTCATCGGGATTGCCCAGCTCCTAATAAATCCCGGAATCTAACTTTGTCATCAATTCTGATAATAGACTACAATTTGGGTTAACATTATACCATATTTCAATAAATTTTAAATCTGTCGGATATAGAGCCGATAATAAGAAAAATTGCAATTATTGATTCTGGGGGAGCTATTTTGGGTGTCGTTAAAAGCCTTTTGAAACATAATCCGCTTACAGTTAATGCTTATGATAAGTTATTGGATTTCCGAACCAGAGCGACCGATGCGTATGTTTTTGTTGCTACTACCGGCAGAAGCGGAACTAAGAGCCTGACCAAGATTTTTGAATCTGCCGTCGATGCAGCTTGTTTCCACGAACCGCATCCTATCATGTTTAATGATTATCCCGCCGGAGTTGACAAAGAGAAGTATTTCCGTCAATTGTTCTTCGCGCGAAAACGGGTACATATTAAACGCTCCGCAATAGGGCGTAAGTATTATCTGGAAACCAACCACCAATTTATAAAGAATTTCGTTTATCCGGCTGTGGAATGTTTTAAAGATAAAATCAGGATAGTACATATTCTCAGAGATCCGGTAAAAGTAGCGGCATCCTTTTACGCCATTAATTCAATCCCATGTAAAACGCATCAGGGAAGGTACTATCTACTCAATCCTTTCGAAGATGACAACCTGATTAAAATTCCTGACCTGCTTTCTGATGATGGGGAGTTTTCGGATGACATATCTAAATGTATCTGGTATTGGTATGAAGTACATACGAGAGCGAAATTAGCTAAACAGCGTTGTCCTCATGTCCAGTGGTTCACGATGACCACGGATGATTTTAACGATAAGTCCAAAATGGTCAATATGTTGGAATCTCTGGAGATAGAGTTCGATTACGGCGAACTGGAAAAAGTGGTCGGAACGCGGGAAAATACCTGCAAAGAGTTAAAGAAAAACAAAATCGAACTCGAAGAGTGTACTCAGAAGCATGATAAGCTGTTAGAGCGGATGGAAAACCGTTACGGGAAGGGCTTTTGGATTAGCGATTTAGTTTCAGCGCAGTTCAGTGATAACTCAAGCAAACTCTCAGTCAGTTAAACCTTAATTTTCTCTTTTACATCCATCCTTGAACCTATTATTCTTGCCGGATTACCGGCAACGATCTTATATGCAGCGATCGGTTTGGCGCCGACTACCGAACCGGCGGATATAATAACGCCGTCTCCGATTTCCGCTCCTGGCATAACGAATGAATTTGCGCCGATCCAAACATTACTGCCGATTGATACCTTTTTAAAGCAGTACCCCTGTTCGTCGATCGGTTTATACGGATCGCTGAATTCGTGGTTTTGAGACCAGATTTTTACTCCGGGACCGAGTATAACATCGTCGCCCATCTCCACACCTCCGCCAGCCTGGATAAAGCAACCTTCGCCAAGTCTCACTCTATTCCCGACATACAAATTTTGGATATTCCTGACTCGTAAATCCTGATGAATGGTCAAATCCTCTCCTGCCCTGCCGATAAACACGGCGTAAAGCCTGCGACGGATTTCTATCCCGGCTTGTCCCGGGAAATCTTTGAATAGTGCTTGCACCCAGCTAAATCTACCGGCTTGGTAACTCAGATCCTTAAGAAGTAATTTGAATATCCGTAACATATAGCTAATCCATTCCTGTTTAACTGATTAGAAGTGTTCCATCAAGTGGCAATTCTCTATCAATATCCTATCGGGAGGTTGGTTATTGGAAATTTTACCTGCGAAAACAGCATAGGATACACCCGGCGCAATTGCTCGACATACCGAGCGAAACCTGGGGTTCAAGCGGCATTCGATATAGCATTCACCGATTTCAAGCGAATCGTCCGCCTGCAGGAAAATCGTATCGGGATCGGGATTTCCCTTCGTATCACAAACCAATCCCTCGATTTCCACCACCATCCCGCTGTATTGAGCTGCGGCTATTTCATGGTCCTGTTTGAATGCCTTTATCAGCTTGTTGG
>WJIR01000086.1 GCA_014730175.1 Candidatus Zixiibacteriota bacterium | reverse complement strand
TTTGGAAATATCGGTGAACAAATTCAGGTAGCGTATCATCAGGATAAATGCCACCAGTTCGAAAAAGATATAACTGATTCTGGAAGCCAGGAAATCATCGAAGATAAAGGAAAGCGGTTTGGCGAAAACCATCAGTAGGAATGGAAAAAAAGGCGGTTGCGAATAATCACTGAAATCGGAGGAAAATGTAATTACATCGAATGGTCTTAAACCCAGTTCGTACACTTCCACGTCGGAGGTGAACTCGCTGCCGTTGGTTAATTGAAACAATGCGAAAAGGATGATTATTCTTAATCCCAGAAAAATGATCAATGGGATCGAAAACCAAAAACCATCATTGAGATTTTTTCCATTGGACTGCGGATACCGCTCCAGCATGGATCCCTCCGATAAATACGATCTTAAACCGGCCCCCGCTATTTAAGCATAAAAATAGTACTGATTATTGGATGAAGAAATCAAATAATTTATTCACAAAGAAGGAAATGGCAATGATCGATGGTCGTTACTGGAGAGCTTTAATTATCTCCATAAACTCTCCCACATCAGTAATCGGTTTATCGCAACTGAAATTGCGACAAATATAGGCTGTGGTTTTATTATCAATCGCATTTTGATTGGCTGTATATGGGGCTATCTCCGTTATATCCGGCGTTTCTTGGTCTGTACGGCGGAGGATGATAACAGTATTTGGGAGATAAGTTCTCCAAAGCGTGCTTAACATACGCGAAGTTCCATCGCTATCAGTTTCGCCCACAATTACTATCTCCAGCGACTCTCCGAGAAGGTAATCCAAACCTGTCAGCATCTGTGCATAAGCGGATGGAGTCACGGCTATCTGCCCGGAGAAAGTCTTAAGCAGTTCATTCGCCTTGTTTTCATAATCGCTATTTCCGCTGAACCGCGATAACTGGATCAGATTCAGCAAAGCGATAGAATTTCCTGATGGAATGGCGCCATCGTAAATCTCCTTGGGACGTACTATCAGGTCCCCGGCTTCTTTAGATGCCATATATAAACCACCCTTCTCAAAATCCCAGAACAGCTCTATCATTTTATCATTCAGCTCAATCCCTTGCTTCAAATACTTCGCATCGAATGTCGCCTGGTAGAGTTCGATTAATCCTCTTACCATAAAAGAGTAATCGTCCAGATGTCCATTTATTCCCGCTTCACCTTCCCGATATCGATGCCACAATCGCCCATCATCCATCATCTTATCCATAATAAATTCAACGGCTCGCTTCGCGATATCAGCATAATGTCTATCATTTAATACCGCCGCCGCCCTGGAGAAAGCCGCGATCATCAAGCCATTCCAATCACTGAGAATTTTATCGTCTTTATAAGGATGGATTCTTTTCTCGCGGTGATCGAATAATTTCTGCCTGATCTGGCTAACTTTATTTTCAAGCTCGCTGGTATCCATCTTCTTAATTGATGCTATCTCCGATATCGGATCCGTCAGATGCGGAATGTTATCTCCCGTCTTTTCACCCGTAGCCTGCTCCCGGAAATTCCCTCTTTCCTCGAATCGGTATAGATCCATAAATAACTTCCCATCCTCCTCCCCCAGAACCGATTCAATTTCTTCAGGTTTCCAGACATAGAATTTACCCTCCACTCCCTCGCTGTCCGCATCTTCGGCGGAATAGAATCCACCGGATTTGGATGTCATATCCCTTTCGACATATTCCAGTATCTCACGCGCAACTTCAGCAAAGAACTCATCGCCGGTGGCTTGATATGTTTCCAGATAGGCAAGGGTTAACAGCGCCTGATCGTAGAGCATTTTCTCGAAGTGCGGCAGAAGCCACTTTTCATCGGTTGAATAACGATGAAAACCATAGCCGATATGATCGTAAATGCCTCCCAACCTCATTTTTCGCAGAGAATTCTCCACCATGCTCAATGCTCTCTTTTCGCCGGTTCCTTTCCAATAGCGAAGTAAAAAGAGAAAATTATGCGGGGTAGGGAATTTGGGAGCGGAGCCGAAGCCGCCGTATCTCTCGTCGTATCGTCCCTTGAGTTCATCAAATGTCCTTGTCAGGACGATATCTCCCAGATCTTCCCGGCCAACGCCGCCGGTATTCCGATCTAAAGCTTCGATTATTCGGCCCGATGATTCAACGATCTCACTTCGGGATTCCTTCCAGGCGCGCGCCAGAGCCGGAATAAGTTCGTTCATTCCGTTTCTGCCGTAAGCGCTGTATTTTGGGAAATACGTTCCTGCGAAAAACGGTTCTAAATCCGGCGTTAGTATTACTGTCAGGGGCCAGCCGCCGGAGCCTGTCAACATCTGACATACAGTCATATAAATGTTATCGATATCAGGCCTTTCCTCGCGATCAACTTTTATGCAGATAAAACTCTTGTTCATCAGATCGGCGATTGCCGTATCTTCAAAAGATTCCCTCTCCATTACATGGCACCAATGACATGTGGAGTATCCGATTGACAGGAAAATAGGTTTATCTTCAGCTTTTGCTTTTCCGAAAGCTTCCTCGCCCCACGGATACCAATCCACCGGGTTTTTGGCATGTTGCAACAAATAGGGACTCTTTTCGAAAACCAGGCGATTCCACTGATCGCCCCCGTCCGATGGCAATTTCTTCAGTTCATCCGCTTGAGGAATTCTTAGTTTCATTTTTATATCTCTTTCTGTATCTCTTTTTGACATTGGCATTGAGAGCTGCTGGAGCTGTTAAATACACCATTTGTCCATCTCTTATTTGCCTTAAACTCATCCCGAACCCGACTCAGATATCGATTGGCGGAGTATTATTCGAAATGAATCATGCTGACGATTTTAATGATAAATTCTTGCTCCATATAACGGAACTGCGATAGCGGATGTTCCTCTGAATCCCGATACTCGGGATCGTCATCACCACGGATATCCTAATCGGTACCCAATTCACACTTACGTCTCCATGATATTGTCTTATGGTCCGTAACATATATTACGTTGATTAATACTTAACATAGCAATCGAGCTCCCAAAGTACACATTATCCTGCTGAGTATAAATGAAGTATTTTTAATATTACAATTTCCCTTTTTCCTTGACAAAGGCGGATGTTTTTTATAATTTAGGTTAAACAAAGGAAGTAAACTTCTTGCACTTCTTCGTTTAAGTCACAGTTCAGCGTGCAGGTAACGAACATTAAATTATTATAGACAGCAAGAACACCTATAAGGAGATAACTTTCTTATTGTGCTGACTTCTATGATCGCAGTTTCAAATGGTCGGAAAGGATTCGTAATCCCCATGAAAGCAAATCCGATCAATCCAAAAGGATGGTCCAATCTCCTTGAACTGGGATACGTGCTAATCAATGTTCATAATCCCATTAGCCGGAGTCCTCCAGTCCGTCGATTAATTTGATTTTTCTCCTCTTTTTGAAAATTCATTCGCTTTATTAAAGATGAAAGATTGAGTAGGTTCAATTAAAAATCTTTATAACCCTTAAACTTAAGGAAATCTGTATGCGTAAAATCACTATTACATTATTCGCAGCAATGTTTTTGTTGGTTGGGACTTCCCTCGCAACCAATCTGCAGAATTCTTCTTTAACAGCACCTTCCGGCATAGCAATAGGTCCGGAGGGGGTATTGACGCAGATGCCGGCTCCGCGTTATGAGAGCGACGTGCTGGTACCTCCGCCGAACGACGATTGTGAGAACGCCCAGGCGATCACACCTCCATATCCTGTCACGGTAACCGGTACCTGTATA
>WJIR01000085.1 GCA_014730175.1 Candidatus Zixiibacteriota bacterium | reverse complement strand
TCGGTAGCGGAAGCACGCCATAGGCGCATAATCCTTGCGCTTCCAGCTCCTTTCCGGACTCCAAATTCCAGACTGTAAATTGTTTGTTGTTGTAAAATCTCCGAATTATAAGCCTTCGGCTACGGTTTACTGGCTTTTATGAATTATACGGGCTATGAAATTTGTGTTGCCCCACTCTTGCTTAAATCCGCCACATTTATGACAATCTCGATTGAGACCTATTCGGGAAGACAAACCTCCAAAATTGAAATGAATTATCCCTATAAATAGCAAGAATATAAAAATAATGTCAAGTTCAGTGTTATCTCGCCCTGAATTACTGTATTCGTTGATCGCCCGGCAATGGTGTAAATCTCAGTTCAATTATCTATTGCCAAATTCAGGAGTTTTCCCTATATACCTTCTATAAATGCGCTTAAGGGGCGTTTTTTGTTAATATGACCATAATAGGAATTCTGCTCAATATAGTCGGTTTTTTTGCATTGCTCGAAGGTTGCATGGGAGTTACTTCACCTCAGACCACGAAATCGCTTCTGAGATACCTTTTGGATAATCTCAGCGTGAGGGCAATTCGGGCTTTGATGTTCGTTTCCGGATTTGTCTTTGGGTTAATCTCGATCGGAGTTGCGACCAATATCCCTCCTGACAGCTCCATTTTAGATTATATACTGATTTTGGTTTCGTCTGTGTTGGGAATTTTTTATATTATACTGGCGATATCGCTTCCTGTCGATTTCAAGGAATCGGAACTCGTGGAACGGTTGCTGAATGTTCCCAGCGCACAATTCCGGCTGTACGAAGCGGGAACTTTGTTTTTTGGAATTCTCTGTGTATTCGTTTCAATTAGATACTGATTACTTAATTAGGATAAATAAATGCTCAACAAGATACTGATTGCCAATAGAGGCGAGATAGCCATCAGGGTGGCTTCCGCCTGCAGACAACTTGGCGTGCCGACAGTTGGGATATACTCGGAACCGGACCGCACCGCTAAACATGTTCAATTCACCGATGAGGCTTATCTGGTAGGCCCCGCTGCCCCAACCGAAAGCTACCTCAATATCGACAGGATTATTGAGATAGCCAAAGAGTCGGTATGCGATGCTGTTCATCCCGGATACGGTTTCCTTGCTGAAAATGCCACTTTCGCTCAAAGATGCGAGGATGAAGGTCTCGTATTTATTGGGCCGCGTGCGGAAACCATACGGTTATTAGGTTCCAAGATTGAAGCCCGTAAATTGGTAATGGACGCCGGCGCGCCTGTGATACCTGGCGTGACGCTGGAATCGGATGACGCCGAAGAGGTTCACAAAGCAGCCCAGAGCGTCGGGTTTCCGATCTTGATCAAGGCTTCCGCGGGAGGCGGCGGCAAAGGGATGAGGATCGTAGAATCGGAAGCCGAGCTGGAGGAAGCGGTGATATCGGCATCGCGCGAAGCTAAATCAGCATTCGGCGATGGTACGGTTTACATTGAGAAACTACTCACCAAACCTCGCCATGTGGAAATCCAGATACTCGCCGATTCCACCGGGGATTGCGTTTATCTTTTCGAGCGCGAATGCTCGATTCAGAGACGGCACCAGAAAATAATCGAGGAAACGCCATCGCCGGCACTAACCCCGGAAATCCGCAGGGAGATGGGCGAAGCGGCGGTGAAAGTAGCGCAAGCCGCTCAATATCTGAATGCAGGTACGGTAGAATTTCTTCTGGATGAAGATAAGAGCTTCTACTTTCTGGAAGTGAACACCCGAATTCAGGTGGAGCATCCGATTACCGAGATGGTAACCGGTGTTGACCTGGTGGCGCGGCAGATAGAGATCGCCGCCGGAGCGAAACTGCCATTTAAGCAGGAGGAGTTGACACAGCGTGGACATGCGGTGGAATGCCGTATCTATGCCGAAGATCCGGTCAACAATTTCTTCCCGGCATCGGGAGAGATACTGCTTTGCTCGGAGCCGACCGGACCGGGGGTCCGTTGCGATTCCGGTATATTCACCGGATATGAGGTGACGGTTCATTACGATCCGATCCTATCGAAGCTAATAACTTTCGGTGAAGACCGCGAGCAGGCATTGGACCGGATGTCTCTGGCGCTCAAGGATTACGTGGTGCTGGGTATCAGGAATAATATCCGTTTCCTGCGCGATGTGATAGACCATCCGGAATTCCGCAAAGGAAATACCGACACCGGATTCCTTCCGCGCCATTATCCTGAATATACGCTGCCTGAAGGAAAACCGGAGCATCTGAATTACGCTCTTGCCGCCGCGATTAATCATCTCAGCAGGCGAACAACCACGGCGGCGGTTGTCGGAACTGCGGAACGACCGACACCCTGGCAGGCGCTTGGCTCATACCGAATGTTTTAGCCTCGATGATTTACAGCCAGCGCTAATACGTAGCCGAAGGCTTGTCCTTCGGGACCTAAAATGACGTAATGCACTTACGAATTGGATTCGAGGACCTCGAAGTAGCACCGGAAGCGCAAGGCTTCCGCTACCGATGATGAAATCTATGAATAATACCGGTTAGGAGATAAGAAAATGGAACTGATATACAATGCCGAAATATTGACCACCGAGATATCCAGATCCGAGGATGGCTATCTACTCTCCATCGGAGATAAAAATATCGCATTTAAATTAAGCGATCTGTCGCCGGGGGTGTATTCGTTGATTGTGGATGGAAAATCGAAAAAGGTTTATGTCGCCAACGATAATGAATCGATTTATGTCAATGTCGATGGCGATGATTTCGTGTTTGACATACCTCGGGATGATACCGAATTGCGTTCGGAAGCGACTGCCGCCGCCGGCGCCGATGACTTCCAGGTTCTGCCTCCCATGCCAAGCAAAGTGGTTAAAATAATGGTCGAAGTCGGGCAGAAGGTATCGGTCGGCGAGGGCTTAGTGGTTCTGGAATCGATGAAGATGGAAAATCTGGTAAAATCCAAAGTCGATGCGATCGTGGAAGCGGTGAACTTTGTCGATGGCGATCTGGTTGATACCGGAAAGGTGGTCATTAAGTTAGCGCCGATTGAGTAG
>WJIR01000084.1 GCA_014730175.1 Candidatus Zixiibacteriota bacterium | reverse complement strand
GCTCGTAGCGCCCGCTTCGGTTAGTACATTGAGCGAGAGACCTTCGGAAGGAATCTTTCCCAGGATTTCTTCCTTATCGTCATCGGTAAGATAAGCGCCGGTATACTGGTTGTAGTCGTTCAATGAGAATGCGTTGTTCCTTAGTTGAGCTCCCAATGAGAAAAACTCCCAGGATGATTTAAAATTATCCCGTAGTCCCAGGTTAGCCGGATTATTCTGCAATGATTGATACCCTCTGGCAGCCGCCGTATAAGCTCCTCCCATCCCCAGGCTTCGGGCATCGGATTCCCCATAGCCATGCGCTAAATTCGGAATGAGGACTAATGCAAGCATCATCGCCAGCAATGCTGTTAATGGTTTAATTTGTGATTTTATTGGTAACATTTTATATATCCTCCCCACTCTTAGTTATCGCCGCCGATTTCCACTTCGGCTAACGCTGTCGCTGAAATGTTGATATAATCGCTGTTGCGGATGGTTATTCCGGAACCGGAATCGGGTGTGTATATTTTCACCTTCTTGCCGATGTAGATCCGGTCGTTCTCGAATATTTCAACATCCGCCGATGTGAGCGAATCGGTGAATGCTGCGTTCGCTTCACCGGAAGCATAACCATTATCATCGATAGGCGCCGCGTTCAAATACATCGGTCCTACAACTACGGCATCAGGATCATCATACATGCTGCTATCATCCAGTGTGGAAATATAGATGGATACCTCGGCTCCTACCGGTAAATGGCTGGTTATATCGGCGTTTATCACCATATAATGAACGCGATCATCGAAGTCGGGAGCATCATCGGAGATCTCTTTGGTTTCGATATCCAGATCGATATCCGCAGTATCCGCAATTGAAAACGCCAGCGGCGAGCTAATCAAAAAATCACCATAGATATAATCAGTTGTAGCCACAGTACCCGTTCCGCCATCCGGATTCAGCGTAGCGCTTCCCTGCATGTCGATTTGGTTTGGGGGTGGATCAAGAAAAGCTGACAACTCCTCCGGTTCCACGGTGATAGTGGTTTTCCTTGGTTCAACTGCCCCGGATTCCTTGCCCAAAATGGTTCCTTCCACCAATAAAGTCTTGGAATTGGAGCCTGTCAGAGTAATGTCGATATCCGAATCGATCCGTATATTGTTATAGAAATTAAGATACAAGGTAGCGTTGGTCAGTGTAGCCTGCTCCAGCCCTTCGGGTATATCTACTTGTTTGGAACTGGGTTCGATTTCTACTTCGGTCGGCTTAATAGCGCCGGTGATGCTGGAAAATGAAAGCTCTGACAATCCCGCTGTTACCACAATTGAATCGCTGTGCTCTATCAGGACAAAGTTGTCCCCGGATGACGGAATCGCAGCATAAGCATAAGCTGTTATAGTCTGTGGAGCGCTGCTTCCGTTCGGAACTATCGTGTAGCTTGCAAGGTCTCTGGAAATAATTCCGGACTGATTCGCCGGGAGCGGTCCGGATATTACCATAGCCTCGTCCTCCAGAGTGATATTCGGGATAGTGATACTAAGATTAATTAATTGGTTAGTCTTATTCTCAGCCGTCACAATTAAACTGCCGGAGCTGATTGCGGCATTGGTTATGACTGTGGAATCATCTACCTGAATATTTTTATCGAATTCCCTGGAAATCGCCGGTGTTTTGGCTTGCGCCGAAGTTACCTTCAATTTCTCCGAGAAATAGGTGTCAATTGTCAGTTCTTGCGGACCGAGATTCAGTAGAACCCCCCCGGGGGTACTTCCGGAGTTGGAAGCCCTGAATTCATTTCCTATGGTTTTTCCGGCGAGGTTTATCGAGTCGATTTTTGTTTCGCCATAATCAATGCCACCCGGGAACTCAACCGTACCGATCAGATTGGAAGTGCCGATATCGACTACCTCGATGGTGAGTTCATCAAGGTCTATCTCAAGTTGATTGGCGACCTCAACATATATCATACCTTCCGAAACCAATGCCCACTGGAATTGACCGAAGGTATCCATATCCTGATCATACTCAAAATCGGCGGGTGGGACAATACCCTGGTTTATCGGAAGAATTTCGTCCAGAGACGTGGTAATGGTTTGACCCGGAGGCGCCGTGATTTCCACTTCGCCCAGGGTCTGGGCAAATGTTTCCTCCACGCTATCGATGTTCAATCGTTCTCCCACCTCAAAAGTATCGATAGTTTCGCTAATCTCGAATCCGGGATTGCCGTCTTCATCGAAGATGATGTTGTCGTCGCCCATTTCATCGACAATATCCTGTATGGTGTATTGCTTGCTGCTCAGTGGCATAGTCCAGCGGGTATCCCATCTCGGCGCCTCTGGCTTTTTGACCGAGCATCCATAAGTAAAAAGGATCATCCCCACCAGCAGAAAAACCAGCAAAGGTTTAAATAATACCATTGGGAATTCCCTGAATGGATAGAATAGATAGTTAAGCATTTCCCCTCCTTGTAATGATGTGAACTAAGTTGTCGCAATTTCTATATTCGCAAAGGAAATGCCGGTATTGTCCTCACGCCGCGCTCGGCGTAACTGATTATGGTATTGCACATTAGAGATACCGAACATATATTTCTGCGAAATGCTTTCTCATATTACAGAGGGGACTCCAATATAGTATGGGGAAAATCCAACAACCTGATATTGCACAATATAATATTGGGGATTTATATTTTGGCTGAATTCGCGGACTTTAAGGACGACATTCCTTGTCTTTTTTTAACCGGAATTAGAACATGCCGAACTGATAGAGTACAAATTAATACTATTGTATTCATCAGTATCATTGATTATATATTCGGCGGAACAAAAATGATTGGATTTTGTAAACGTAAACGGTAACATTTTGACATCAGGATTACATGAATGAATAGAATCAAGGAATTATTATATACTCTATGGCAAGCCGCTTTCGGCGGTTTCCTTGCGGGGGCTATAGTGACGATTGCGGATTTTATTTATATCCTGTTGGCTTCGAAAATAGTATGGGCTTCCGACGCCTTATGGATAATGCCATTTTGGGGAGCTGTGAATGGTCTGGTGTTCTCGATACCTATCCTTTTGGCTATCCTATTTGTACGCAGCTATAAAAGAATAAAATATCTTGATACAATCCTTTTCAGCGCTGTTATTTCAATTCTTCTCTACCCCATTATCAAAGCAGTTTTTTTTCGACAGGTTTTAGCGCTCGATCCCGATTCGTTGATCGGATTTATAATTACCAGTTTCTGTTTGGCTTTGTTCTTCATAATTGGAATCGGTTTATATATTCTCATTAAGAAGTTATTCGGGATTTTCAAAATTAGGTGGCAAGCAGCGGCATTAGTTGCCGCCCTGATCGCTCTGATCTTCGTCAAGACTCTTGGTTTTGTATTTCCGCCGTCCGAAACTTCTGCACTACGAACTTACGACTCCGCTGATGCCGCAAAGGTTGCGGATAAACCTAATATTCTATTTGTCATGGTTGACGCTCTCCGCCATGATAGCATCTCCCCTAATGGTTGCGATATAGATACTCCCAATATGGCGAAATTAGCCGACGATGGAATTCTCTATAAGAACTCATTTGTCAACTGCTCCTGGACGAAACCATCGGTGATAAGCATGGTAACCGGATTATACCCATCTCAGCATAATGTTAAGACTTTTAAAAATATAATCAATCCGGAGATAACCACGTTAGTCGAAGCCGTTCAAGAGTTAGGTTATTATACAATCGGTTTCCAGAATAATCCTCATCTCGGCGTAGCCAGCAATTTCCATCTGGGTTTTAATCATTTCGTTAGCTTTCATAGTTCAGTCGATCCGAGACTGCCAAAGTTCATGTTATCCATATCTCACAAGCGTTTCTTAAAGACGATAGCGGGTTTTATGAGGTCGCTTGATATCCCGGTCTCGAGGAAATACAAGGATGCGCGAGAACTGACGCGGATAGGGATTAGAGCGATTGAAGAGTACCCGGATCGTAAGTTTTTTATGTATTTGCATTATATGGATCCTCACAAACCGTATTTCAAGCATCCATACACGGGAGAGCATAATACTCCTCCGCCGCCAACTCTTGGAGGGGAGCTTTCGCAAGAGGTCATCGATATTTATTATAATACCTACAAAGGCGAAATCGAATACTTCGATTGGGAGCTGGGCAAGTTCATAGATTATCTCAAGGATGCCGGAAAATACGATAACACCCTTATCGTCCTGACTTCAGACCATGGCGATGAGTTCTATGAACATGGCGGATGGAATCATGGACATACACTCTATAATGAACTGATTAAATCAGTTCTCATTTTTAAATTTCCATTTTCGGATATGGCGGGAACCGCCGATTCCACATTCGCGCAGTCGATCGATATCGCGCCGACAATAGTCTCCTATGTTGGGGGAGATTGCCCGGAGAACTGGCAAGGGATAGATTTACTATCGGGTGAAAGGGCGGATTGGGGCTACGCTATAAGCGGAATCGCCAATGTCACCGGTAAAGCGATTCTGAACCCTGTTGAGAAGCTTTATATCAAGATGGATCCCGATGGGACATTGCGAGAGAAATTGTATTTCCGCTTGAAACAGGATCCGGATGAGAATAACAATTTAGCGGAATCGTCGAACTACGAAATGAGGGCATCGGCGTTGTATGATACGCTTTTAAACCGGGAAGCTCAGTATGCCAAATCTGCTTCGGAAGCTATGGATACAGAGCTTGACGAACAGACGCTGGAGCAATTGAAAGCCCTGGGATATTTAAAATAGATTCGAATTCGATTTAACCTGGAATATTATTAGTTTAGAGATATGAAATTCCTTTATTCGCTATTTGTTATTTCGCTACTGACTTTGTATTCCGCTGTGGGAGTTGCTCAGGATAGGAGACCTGTAGTAGCCGGTCAGTTTTATCCGATTCAGAAAGATGAGCTTCGTAACGCGGTGGATGATTATCTGGCTAATGTGCCGGATGAACAGGATATCCGGGGTGAATTAGTCGCTATTATAGTTCCTCATGCCGGCTATGTATATTCCGGTCAAACGGCGGCATATTCATATAAATTGCTGGAAAACAGGCCATTTGATGCTGTCATATTGGTGGGGGTAAGTCATCGTTACCCGTTCCAAGGGATTTCGGTGTGGGAAGAGGGGAAGTGGATTACACCCTTGGGAGAAGTTGAAATAGATGAGCGAATCGCAAATGAATTAATCTCCGCATCGCCATTGATTAAATTCGTCAGCTTGGCTCATTTACATGAACACAGTCTCGAAGTTCAATTGCCGTTTCTTCAGGTTGTTCAACCCGGTGTTCCAATCGTACCGATTGTGACTGGCGACAGGTCCAAAAGCTCCGTGGATGCATTGGCTCAGGCAATAGCCGATGTAGCAAAGGACAGGAATGTCCTGATAGTCGTCAGTACCGACTTAGCTCATTACGTGAGCAGAGATCAAGCAAAGGCGATGGACCAGAAGGGAATCGATTGTATCAAACGGTTGGATTCGGAGGAGTTTATAAGCAGGTTGGATTCCGGAGACAGTCAGTTCTGCGGCGGGAGCGGAGTTGCGGCGGTGTTGAAAGCTTCAAAAGCGCTTGGCGCAAACAACGTAGACATTCTACATTACTATGACTCCGGTTACACAACCGGAGATAAATCATCGGTGGTTTCATATCTTGCTGCTGCCATTACCAGAAAAGATAAATCCCAATCCGAGGGGAGATCAGATATGACAAACGAAAAGACCGAATTCTCGTTGACCGAAGAAGAAAAACAAACACTGCTGAAAATAGCCAGAGACGCTATTATAAAAGCTGTATCCGGAGATAAGGCAAATGAACCGCCGGAGATAGACGATCCTGTGCTGCATACCAAATGCGGAGCGTTTGTGACCATAACCGAAGCCGGTCAACTTCGCGGTTGCATCGGCTACACCGAAGCCTTCAAACCGCTTTATCAAACCGTGCACGAATGCGCGATCTCCGCAGCACTGCATGACTACCGGTTTATGCCTCTGCAGCCGAACGAACTGGACAATATTCATCTGGAAATTTCGGTTCTCTCTCCGTTAGTCAAGGTCGAAAACCTCGAAGATATAGAAGTTGGTAAACATGGCTTGATGATAAGTTTAGGTTCGAATCGGGGCTTGCTTCTACCACAAGTTGCCACCGAATACGGATGGGATCGTCAAACTTTCCTGGAACATACCTGCAGGAAAGCGGGATTGCCGCGCGATGCTTATCAGGCCCCCAACGCTACATTAGAGTATTTCACCGCCGAGATTTTCGAAGAGGAATGATAGAAGCGTGTCGGCAGCAAGCTGCCGACCTACCCGCTCGGAGGGGCGCGCTTTGTCGCGTCCCCGGTCACGACGGAGCGTGACCCTCCAGGCTCCTGTCCGACAGGAATAAGCCAGAGGCTTACAAATGTCCGACCTCCCGACAAGAGTAGAGCAGACATTCTTTTCTGCGGTCCCGAGGTCATCCATTAAGTGGCGGGACAATCCCGATGGTATCAGGACGCCTCCTAAAATATATATCCCCGATGGACAAGCATGCCGAAGGGCAAGCACTCCTGAGGCGTGTAAACCTTCGGCTGCGGATTTATCATGTCGGACAAGAATGTCCGACCTCCCGATGTTTCCCGAAGGGCAAGCTTTCGGCTACCGGAGTTATGATTCCGTTGAATGAGATTATCTCATTTGCTAAAAGTATATC
>WJIR01000083.1 GCA_014730175.1 Candidatus Zixiibacteriota bacterium | reverse complement strand
TTACCCGGGACAGCAATTCCGGAATTCGTTACTCCGAGCCCTCGGATCACTGATTTAAACCCTAATAGATCACCTTGACCATAAAGCTTATCCCTTAAAACTCCGTTCCAGCTTAGCCTCCAATGCGGCATCAATTCTCGCTAATGATTCTTCGAGATGCCCCCTGGTCATCGTGTCGATAGACCTGGAGTTTAAGGCTGACTTGATACCATGTTTCAATTCCCGCAGATCCACCCATGCCAATGTCCGCGCGTCCTCCGGATAGAGTTTATTCTTTCCCAGCACTATATCTACGATTCGGTTTAAATGCGCTCTTTGCAGGTTGCGTCGGAAGCTGTTGACATCCTTAGCGATTTCAACTTCCGACCATATCATGCCGCGAACTCCTGAGAAAAGTTCCTCAATCGTAAAGGCGTATTCTTCTGCGTCATAATACAAGGGGATATCTATTAATCTCTGCAATCTGATGGGATTATAAAGTTGATTAAGGGCGTTCTGCTGTATCGCCAGTACAACATTGTGGACAGGATAATCAAGACGGACAATAGTATATGGAATCCCCGTGAAATCGGGCATTCTTTCCGGCTGCAGCTTTTTTAACAGTTGGGTAGTAAATACGAATTCATCCGCATCAAAGATATATTCACCCAAAAACTGCATAGCCTCCCGTTGCCTGACCGAACTAACCGGTATCAAGGGCAGCTCCCCATTAGGTGTGCCTATATGATCCCGCTCCATGTAGATCCCGCCAATATACTTACTGACATTAGCGGCGCCGCTACTGTATGCACCGAATCCCCATCCGAAAATCCTGCGGAGTTTGCTATATGCTGAGTCCGGTTTATAAAACCGTTCCTCCAGATTTTTCCACAACTCGTTGGAAAGGACAATCTTCCGTTCATAATATTCAATCGGATCAACGCCTAAATCAAACTGAGTGCATTCGGGATCGATACCGGTTAAAGACCGCACATCCTCATCCGTCCCATAGACCAAATCAGGATCGGCAGACCGCCCCGCTATATCCTTTAATGCTTCCACTTCATCCAGAGGTGTTTCGGCGTTCAGCGGTTTGTATCCATATTCAATCGCCCACATATCATACGGACCGGGAACCAGATTATAATAATCGCCCTGCGTTTCATCCGGCAATGCGATATTAGCGGGATTATAATCCATGGTGGAAGCCACCATACCGAGTGATCTTGTTAGAGTAGTGTCGTGCATCTGTTCCGGGGATAGCATTGTGGATGCTTTGAAATTATGACGTAATCCCAATGTATGCCCTACTTCGTGGGCAACAAGATCGATAATGTATTGTTTCACGAATTTTTGTGTTAACTCCGGTTTATCTTCGAAATCACCTTTCGCCTGCAAGAGCGAATATGCAAACGAAGCATCCTTTGCTCTTTCCATGGCGTAGTTGCAATAATGCCCCTCGCCATGTCTATCATGAGTGAAATTAAGCGAATCGAGGATATCCTGATAAGATAGCGGTGTAACCGGCTGAACGAATTCTTCCGAATAACGGAACATCCAGCGTATGAAATCGACACAGACCCGAATATCAGCATCGTAAATCTCTCCGGTAAACGGATTGGCGTGAGACGGTCCCACCGCATAGCTTTTACCCGGAAATACGATCCATTGAATTACATTATAGCGAACATCAGCCGGATCCCAATCAGCATTATCGGGCATCTGTTTGACCACAATGGCCTCCTCGAAGCCCGCTTTCCTGAAAGCTTTATTCCAGTAGAGAACTCCCTCCTTTACGTACTCGCGATACTCCTCCGGGATTGTATTCTCGAGCCAGAAAGTGATTGGCTCAACCGGCGGGGATATTTCCAGCTCGGGATTCGCCTTCTTCAGGTTCCAACGGTTTATATACCGCACATAAGGCGATTCGTGATCCAGTTCGGTGTAATCCTGGTACATGGTAAGGAAATACCCTACCCGGTCATCGGCTATACGCGGCACATATTCGGTTTCAGGGATTCCTGTAATGGAATAATGATATTTATGGAACATCGAATACGGCGACGGTAAAGTAGCTGCCAGCCCATTCGGCTTTTTGGTTTTAAAGTGCAGATGAACATCAATCTCCGAATTTTCGGGGAATGATTTTATAGCACCCATATAGCTATTTTTGCTGTCAAACGAGTACCCCAGCTTGGCGCGAGTACCGAGGTAATATGAAGTATTCAAAATATCCTGGACGAATAATTCCGAAGCGTCGATCAGAACCGCTTTGGTGGAATCATCCGGAGCGGAAGCAATCTTTCCCACGCTGTATATGGAATTGGTAATACCGCGTTCAACCGCAGGTAATAGCGTAGAGGAAGTATCGGCGCGAAACCGTACATTCATTTCCAGAATCTGGATATTCTTTCCCACTCGATTGAATCTGAAAACAAACTCGCCCTGGTCGGCTCCGGAATCGTAATAACTTCCGTCGCCGGAGGTACGGGTTAAAGTACACAGGTAATCCTTACCGAGTTGCTCCGGAGTGATAGCTATATAGCTCTTGCCTTCCTCTTCATTGACATAAAATGTAAATAATCCATCGATTTTCTCATAGTCTTCGATTACATCCTTAAAAGCTTTGTCTTTACTTTTTTTCTTTGATTTATCGTCTTTCTGTTTATCCGTCTTCTTTTTAGGGATTCTCATTCTTGCGGATGACTCTGTCGGTGAAAACGAGCATAATAATGCCAAAGCGGTCAATAAGATGATGATTCTTCTAAACATATATCCTCCGGACTGGTATCTCTACTACCTTTACTCAAAAAACAACCTTGAACCTGCGATGCCCCGATTGGGCATCTTCAGGATATTCATAACCAATTGCAAATATATCATAATTAAAACGGTTTAGTTAGCGAAAAGTTGCCGATTAATAACGCTAAAAAATGCCGAAATGGACTTTGATTGGTTTGCAAATAAATCTATCACCCGGCAATGAGCAAACAATCTCTTTGACTATGTAACTCATATTCAACAGGCGACTTATCTAACAAGGATCTGCATAATGATTTTGGACTCGCATTTTCCTCAATCATAATTAGTCAGCCAATTTTATTTGGGGAATAATATCGTTAAAAGTCGCTAAAAAGTGAAACTTTTAGACAAAAATCCCATAATACAAATAGAATGATAACTATTATCCAAACTGAAGGAGATCAACAATGAGACCCATTTTTACCAAGTATTTGACTACCGTGATATTGCTATTTGGGGTAAGTTTGTTTTTCCTGAACCCGATGTATGGTTACGCCAAAAGTTCAAAGGGTAGCGGAAAAGGTTGGCTGGGGGTCTATATTCAAGACCTCGACGATGATATGAAAGAAGCGAAGAAGCTGAAATCGACCGATGGGGTTCTGGTAGATGATGTCGTGGAAGATTCACCTGCGGAAAAAGGAGGAATAAAAGCCGGCGACGTGATTGTGAAGTTCAACGGTGAGGACGCTCATAGCGACAGTAAGCTGAGAAAACTTATCAGGAAAGCGTCTCCCGGGGATGAAGTTGAGATAGTAGTTGTTCGGGATGGTGATAAGAAAAAGCTTAAGGTTGTACTGAGTGAAGCTGCGGAAAAGAGTTATTCTTACACGATGTGGAACGACGACGATGAACACGAGATTGTTTTCAATTTTGGCAAGGATGGCTGGGGATCCAAAGCAGGCTTAGGCGTTGTTATCGAGGATCTTAACGAGCAGCTCGGGGAATATTTCGGAGTTAAGAATGGAGATGGGATTCTTATCGACGAAGTCCTTGAAGATTCTCCTGCCAAAAAAGCGGGATTGAAGGCTGGAGATGTTATTGTTAAAGTTGACGGTAAGGATGTGGAGGACATCGATGAGTTACGGGAAATCCTTGCTGAAAAAGAAGATGGCGAAAAAATAGAAGTTGTGGTATTAAGGGAGAAGAAAAGCAAGGATTTTAGAGTTGAGCTGTCCGAGGAGTTCGGTTCGGCAGGTAATTTCGCCCGAATTGCGAATCTGCCCCGCTCATTTGTCATTGATGTGCCGGATATTCCGGATGTAGAAGTGGATGTGGATGTTCAGGAATTGAAGAAGTCGATGAAAGAGCTAAAAAAAGAGCTTAAGCAGCTAAAAGAGGAATTGAAGAAAGAACTTAAGGATATCGATGTAGATTAAAAACACACTCTTCATGGAAAACTCCCTTATGGATACCCGGTCGGTGAAATGCTGACCGGGTTTTAAAATTCCCGTTGGAAATTATGAGATAGCGGTAACACGACGCTCGATCGTAGCGATCTCGATAGTTTTTCGCTGATTAGGGTAGGCTATCCGATAGGCGAGTTTTGTTTGCATTTGCTGCTGTTTTGTAAATTTTTTCTTGCGTGCAATATTCATCGCATTATATTATAAGGTTACCTTATGGATAGGTAGCCCATTACCGATACTAATGAATGGAATGTGGGTTATTCGGAATAAGGCAAAGGGTCGTAGGTCCCATAGCTCAGTTGGTTAGAGCAACTGACTCATAATCAGTGGGTCCCAGGTTCGAGTCCTGGTGGGACCATATTTGTCAGTGGGCGATTAGCTCAGTTGGTTAGAGCGTTCGGTTCACATCCGAAAGGTCACTGGTTCAAATCCAGTATTGCCCACCATTTGAAAACCAGAATACTTGCGGAAATGCAATTGGAAATATCAGAACTTAGTAGGTCCGAAAAAACAAATGTTATATTTGCGTACCTGCAAAATTACACCGACTTAAGATCCGTACTTGGGTTCAAGTGCGGATTTTTTAGTTTACAAGATAGAGATGATAATAATTAGTGCACGGGAGGTTCATATTGCTAATTAAAGAAGAACTTGAACAATTGTTGGAACTTCAGCATATTGATGATCAACTCAGAGAGTTAGAGGATTCTAAAGTCTATCTTCCCGACATGATCGCAAATATAGAGAATGACCTTGCGAGCTGGAAAAAAAGCTATGAAGAAGCGCAGGCTAAGTTGGATGAATTGAATCGCGCAAGAAAACATCTTGAACTGGAGATTGAAGTTGACCAATCCGAGCTAAAAAAATCCCAGGAGCAGATGAAGGCTATCAAAACCAATAAGGAATATGATGCTCTTACTGCACAGATCGCAAAAATGAAAGAACGGATAAATGAACATGAGGAAAAGCTGCTGGGAGTAATGGAGGAGATCGATCAGACCAATGAGGAAGTAAAAGAGAGCAAGGATAAATATGAAGAGCTCAGTAAGTCCAACAAAGATGTGCTTGAAAACCTTAATAAGGAAATAGATTCAATAGAGGACAAAATCCGCATGAAGGAGGAGGAACGCAAGAGTATCAAGGGACGCGTTAATTCTCGAACCGTCTCTCATTATGAGAGGGTAAGAAAGGGCAAAGGGGGGGTGGCGGTAGTTACCGTTAAGAAAAAATCATGCGGAGGATGTTTCAAACAATTAGCTCCCAAAATGATTCAAGAAGTGAAAAAGGGAGAGAGGCTTATTACTTGCGACAGTTGCGGACGTATACTTTTGTGGGCTGGTGATGAAAGCCAATAACGAGAGGTTTTTGGATGAAGCGCTGACATTCGATGATGTCCTTCTTGCGCCTTCCTACTCCGAGTTACATCCCCGGGATATTGATGTAACCACACATTTGACAAAGCACATTAAGTTAAAAGCGCCAATAGTATCGGCAGCCATGGATACTGTAACGGAATCGGCTCTGGCGATAGCGTTAGCCAGAGAGGGCGGAATCGGGATTATTCACAAAAATATGTCTATCGAAAGGCAAGCCGCCGAAGTCGATAAAGTTAAGCGGTCTGAGGCAGGAATGATTGTCGATCCCATTACCTTGCCTCCAACTTATGATATCGGAACGGTGCTGGATGTTATGAATAAATATCGCGTCTCCGGAATTCCTATTACCGAGGGCGAGAAGCTTGTCGGGATCATTACCAACCGGGATCTGAGATTCGAGGATAATATAAATCGTCCCATATCCGAGGTGATGACCAGGGAGAATCTAATTACCGCCAGAGAGGATGTTACTCTCGAAGAAGCCCGCAAAATCCTGCATAAACACCGGATCGAAAAACTGCTGATCGTAGATGATGAATACAGGCTAAAGGGAATGATAACCGTGAAGGATATAATGAAGAAGATTCAGTATCCCAATGCCGCCAAAGATGAGCGGGGACGGTTACGAGTGGGAGCAGCTATTGGCGTGGGCGAGGATCTGGATGAACGCGTTACGGAGCTGATTAAAAGCGGGGTGGATGTGTTGATTATCGACTCGTCGCATGGTCATTCTGTAGGTGTTCTGGATGCGCTGAAGGATCTCAGGAGGCGTCATCCCGATTTCCCGGTAATCGCAGGCAATGTAGCTACTTTTGATGGCGCTAAGGATTTGATAGCTGCCGGTGTCGATGCGATCAAAGTCGGAATAGGGCCCGGAACTATCTGCACAACGCGCATGGTGACCGGCGCAGGAATGCCGCAGGTTACCGCAATTGTGGAATCGGTCAGGGCGGCAAACAAGCATGATATTCCGGTTATCGCTGACGGCGGAATAAGATATTCGGGTGATATAACCAAAGCTATCGCCTCAGGTGCCGAGACGGTGATGATCGGGAGTTTATTTGCGGGCACCGAGGAATCGCCGGGCGAAACCATACTTTTCGAAGGCAGGAGTTACAAGACATATCGCGGAATGGGCTCCATGAGCGCAATGGCTCAGGGCTCCAAAGACCGCTACTTCCAGGAACAACAGGTTGACAGGAATAAGCTGGTTCCGGAGGGAGTCGAAGGAATGATCCCCTACAAAGGTCCGTTATCACAGCTTGTTTTCCAACTGGTGGGTGGTCTTAAAGCCGGGATGGGTTTATCCGGCTGCAAGAATATTGAGGAACTTCGCACAAAGGCGAAATTCGTTCGCATCTCGCCTGCCGGATTAGCGGAAAGCCACCCTCATGATGTCACTGTTACCAAAGAAGCGCCCAATTATCGCAAAAAGCAGTTTTAGGTGGGCGATGTTTATCAGAGCTTTAAAGGATTGTGCGGAGTTCATAGCCGGGGATAAAACAATTCTCCGGGAGTTATTTCATCCCGACAAAGATGGTCTTAATGTTTACTATAGTTTAGCTCATGCTACCGTTAAACCTCGACAAGCTTCGATTCCACATAAATTGAAGTCCACGGAAGTTTACCATATTCTTCAGGGAGAGGGGATCATGCATATTGATGAAGAGGAACAAAAGGTGAATGCAGGAGATGTTATCTATATACCACCCAATGGAGTTCAATTTATTGAGAATACGGGGGAGACCGATCTCGCGTTTCTGTGCATTGTCGAGCCGGCATGGCGCCCGGAAGACGAAGATGTATTATAGCCTGATAGGTAGTTTTAGACTCGAATCGGATTAATGGCGGGTTATGCTATTCCCGCAGCATCCAAGACCATGGATTTATCTTTTATCTTTTACTCTCCAGTTAATTCGGCAGTTTTCCGGACTCCACTATCCCGGATTATTCATATATTTCCTCATCGGTATCGGAAGCACGCCAGAGGCGCATAAAGCTTGCGCTTCCGGCTCTTTTCTGGACCCCGAATTCCAGACTTAAATTGCTTATTTTTGTAAAATCCCCGAAGGACAAGCCTTCGGCTACGGTTTATTGGCTTTTATGAATTATACGGGCTATTCTTTGCAGTAAATCAACTTTTTCAGACAGTTTCGCGGCGACACGACAGCACATTGATTGATGGCAAGGTCAAAATCTTCATATTATAATCCTGCAAGCGGAACCGAGATCTTCGATATTGAACTGAATAATCACTAATTCCGGACCGTCGTGAGCTGCCGAAAACATCTCCGTCTCTCCGATTTTATCCCTCCAGCAGCCGGTCAGACTGGTTGATTCATGGACATGACCGTGTAAGGTGAGATATGGTTGCCTATCTTCGATAAAACGCTGGATTGCTATACTTCCGATATGTACGTCGACCGGAACATGATCTACCATCTGCCCATCGAGCGCAGCCCTGTCCAGTTTGGTTTTGTAAGGAGGCGAGTGAAAAAGAAAAATCGCTCGGCTAAGGTTATTCTCACCCGCCAGAGCAATCAGGTCTTCATGTATCGTTTGGTATTTCTTGTTGTTGTGCGCAACCGGAAATGAATGCTTTCCATCCTCAGGCGAGATACACCCGGGATCCACATACCGGGAAACATCATATTTCTCCCAATCCTTCAGCAGGAAAGGCGTCGGCGGGACATAAGAATAACCGTAAATATCGAAACCGTGGAATTCGACCTTTTTACCATGCACATAGTTCCAATAACCATCGGCTCCGGCTTTGATTAAAGCAGCTTCCTCATATCTCCCATCATCGTTTCCCATTATGATAAAGATGTCCGGATAATGCTCTCCCAGTTTATCTCGGAGTACATTAAGATGCGCAAGCAGAAAACCGGTAATAAAATCATCGTGCGTAAATCCGGATGAAGCTAAGCTGGCTATGCCTGACGGCAATATGTCTCCCCCCATAAAGATTGCCTTTGGCTGCCTTTTTATAATCTCCGTGAATAGCTTAGAGAACCTTTCGATACTCCCATGTAAGTCTGAGACAAAGAAACAGCTAATCAACTGGCAGATTTCCTTTTACTTCTTCATTGTAGGCATAGGTCTTGCAGCGTCTGTGACAGCGCCGATTTTTATAGCATAGCTGTTTTTATCAGCAATATCTTTGTCGGTGACAAGATGTACATCAAGCAAACCACCGGTTCGATATCCGGTCTGCAAGTAATTCATCTCATCCAGGCACAAACTCCATCCCTCCAACCACAACATCAATTCCTCTCGCTGCTTTTCAGTACCCCTGAAATGAATCAAAAGGTCGATATCACTTGCAGGACCAGCAGTAGCGTTTTTGGTGCTGCCGAAAACATAAAATCCTTCAACTCCGAATCGCTCAGCGTCCAGCAAAGCGGCGATGTTCTCCGCCATTCTAAGGCGCCATGCCCAGTAATTCTCGGTCCGTATCTTTTCTTTGGATTCTGCGCCGATCTTTTTATCGCTTATCTCAGAATCCGTTTCCGCAAGATATGCCAGTGCCTGGTCGAGTTCAGCGTTCATAAGTATCCGTAAGGTCTGCCTTTCGCTCGCTTTCGGAATATCTATAAGCTTAACTACATGCGCTAAATCGGCAAATTCGGGGAGTAAATCCGGCAACATATTATAAGCTCTTTCGAAAAACTTCTCGTTAAAATAAGTCCCTTCGTCATCCGGATATAACGGAAGGTACCTGATCTCAGCTTCCACCAGATCCTGGAAAAAGTGGGTGCCAAAAGAAAGGTCAGGCACATAGTTGCCTTTCTGTCGGGCAATCTCGATTAAGACAGCAGTGTTATTTATGTCCGAGTATGTCACCTGAACTCCCAATTTTATATCGCCACGGCTTCCCCATCTTCCCGGTCCCATAAGAATGAACTGTCGTTTGGGCAGGAGCTTATTGAGTTTGCTTACGATACGTCCAATATTCACCAGTTGATTATAGTCAGTTAATTCATCGTAGGCTTGCGGATCCACATAGACTATATGAGTAATATCAGGAACCGTTCCATTAGATATGTATCTGGTGGCGGTGAAAAGCTGCTTTTCTTCGGGGATGTCTTTGGGAATCGGAGCGGGCATACTGGCTTCGGAATGGCTCTGTGGACGACATTGCAGGAGATAGAAATCCTTACCATCGGAGGCGAATTCTATATCCACCGGTCTTCCGATTCTTTCCTCAAGCAGATCCAGAATAGTCTTGATCTCTTTGACAAACTTAGTATTGGATATCAAATTTTCGAAGGTGACTATGAGATCATCGTTTTCAGTATCGATATTACTAGCAAAAGGCTTCCGTAACTGCTGTCCATCGAAAATCGAGACCATTTTAGCCAATGCCGGTATCTCATCGCCATGTTTTTTAATCAGCTCGTCGATATCCACGGTATCGAAAGAGTTGGTTTTTAAATTTATCAGGTCAACCTTCTTGGGCGAATAGCGTATTACCTCGTCTACGGAGACATTCGCCCGCAATCCTATCTGTCCCGGAGCGACCAGAATAGGATAGTCATCGCCCATCCTGTCCACCGCCCTTGTTCCCAATCCGGGAACCAATCTCAGCAAACCATCTTCATGTTTGATACGCGGGGACCATCGGAACTCATTGCGGCTGAATGCCACACCGGCAAACGACGGTACGAAATAATCTCCGACCTTAGTTCCAACTACCTCCTGGATCATTATACCCATTTCTTCGATAAAATCGAGTAATCCTCTTTCCGCCCGATATTCGATTGGATCGGGGCCGAAAATAGATGCATATACTTCTGCGATTGCGTCAGTAAGCGCATCCAGACGCTCCTGTTTGGTCCCCTGATTAGCCAGAAAGAGGCTCTTGTATTTACCAGAAAACGCCGCTCCCGCCCTGTCTTCCAGAAGGCTGGAACTTCGGACGATCAACGGCTGATCTTTGAGATCATCCAGCGCCATCGACAGTCCCTGCAAAATCTCCGGCGGAAACTGGCAATTCTTGAAAGTTTGAACGATATGCGGGTATTCAAAACGTATCTGATTGATATCCTTGTATTTCTGTTCAACAACCTCATTAAGATTATTGTACTGAAGAAAAATCAGCAACCCATCGGATGCGAGATACCAGGTTTTTGGCACCTTTATCTCACCGAATCCGTCGATCTGCTCGGTATTACGCAATATCTGTCTGGCTAAAAATAAACCGGCGGCCTTTCCCCCGAGTTTTCCGTGGCTGTCAGGAGGATAGATCGTATGCTCCAGCAGTTCGCGGAAGTCGCTTATATCTACAACATCGTTGGTGGTGTTGATATACTCGATCTGATCCGAGAGCATTCTGCGTATTAATGAAATCTGCACCATCCGCTTGGTGTTTCTGGGAAGATCCATCTCCTTTGAAGCCAGATGACAGTACCTTCTGATGGCATCGACAGCTTCAAAAAGGGGCAGATTGGAGTTGATAAGACGGGTCAAAAAACTAAGTTTATCTTCCTGTATCCACCTTCTTATCAAAAACAGGATATTTTCGTCTAACAGGTGTTGGTCGGTCAGTTTAAAAATCTCATCGCAAACCTCATCGGAAAAAGCGATCACTCTTTTCTCGTGGGGACGATTCTCGTCCAGAAACTGAGTGTCCGGAACAGCCTTTATCCCAAAACTGAATCGCTGCATAATTTTCTCAGCCTCGTCGATTCCGCTCCAGCATAAGTGATTGAGCATTCTTCGGGAAATGTTGAGATAGAGGTTTTTATCGGTCTGCTTAAGCAGATTTAATGCCACCCTCCATTCGGGCTCTTTTCTCTCCGAAATCTCTCTGCGCGCCGCCCGATACTCATGGAAAACCATCTTCATGTTCTGGTACATGATGAAATGTCCAAGGCGTTCGGCGATGGTCTTTAGAAGCTGAGCTTCCTCGTTCAGAAACGGCCCATCGTCCGCATTCGGCATCTCAACTGTATAAAGGACTTTTATCTCGCCAACTTCCTTATCCTGAACGATGAGTTTGGTGCTTTGAAACCACGGAGATTCTTCAAACTCCGATGATCTATAAACTTTTCCCTCATACTCGATTTTAGCTTCGCATACTTGAGGATACTGCCAGCCGGGCGGTATCGCTTCGGCTATCCCCTGGCAAACCTCATCGATAGTCACATCGGTTTTATTGATGATTTCTTCGATCCGGTAAAGACACCGTAATTCCTTAGCCCTTTCCTGAAGAAACCAGATAAAATCATTTTTGGGCTTGTTTTGATTATCCATGATAAATCACTCCTCTGCCGCTTCTACCATCCACTTTTATCATCAGAGGCGAATCGAGTTCCACATGTCGTATATATTTGCCGTCGGTAACCGGTTTTTGTTCATTTAACCATTGCCAATCAATCTGATACTGATCCCAATGATATACAGAGAAGTATAATATCTGAAAGCTGGTGACGTTATGAAAAAAATGAGAGCCTTGCGACAAACCGAAATTCAACTCAGGCAAAGTCGCTTCTACAATCACCTTAGCTCCGGAAATCTGACCGAAATTAACCGGAATGCCAGCCACCGGATCAGTAGTTCCCCAACGACCATAACCGATTAAGACATAAGGTCTTCCGGCATCCGTGAGGTTCCGGTTTATCCTCTCCAGTTCCGGTACCATATAGAATGTCTCCGATGGTTCGAAATCCTCCGATTTTACGTATACGATGTCCCGGATATCTTCTAAAACTCCATTACCCAAAACATTCTTCGATGCCAGCAATACTTTCTCTCCTGCCAATTCTGACGGGGAAACTTCGACCTCTTCCCGCGAAACCACCATCGGGCGAACCTGCAGAAATCCAAATCTCGCAGGAATTCCCCTTTTGTCGTCCAGCGTGACGGCGAATTCGATCTCAACCATGCTGCCGAGTTTGTCTTCGCACATCTTGATCAGTTCCTTCAGAAGACTGTTCAACTTAATATCGTTAAGTTTCAATATAGGCGCGAAATCGATAATCCGCGGTCCTTTAGCGCCGGTTCCGATAGTCAACCTTCCGTCCTGTGATCTCAGGGTTGATGCTATATATTTCAGCGTGACGTCATATTCAGCATCGCGT
>WJIR01000082.1 GCA_014730175.1 Candidatus Zixiibacteriota bacterium | reverse complement strand
ATGGTTGAAATTTGCACCTGCGTGGTCGGATCTATTACATTGACGATTGCAAAACCCATCTGAAATCCGATAATATGCCCCCCCATCTGGATTCCGAAAAATAGGAGAAGAGTTGTAAATCCGATGAACAACCCAAACGCTATCTCATTTATCAGCAGCAAAGCTATTCCGAGAAAACTGTCGCCATAAGGTAAAACCGTAAGGTTGACCATCGGCAGCAGGATAATTGCAACCGCAATGGTCAAAATTATCCGCGCTTGAACAGGCACAAACCTGTAACCGTAAAAAGCTGCAATAAAGAATATACCCCCCAATCTCGTTATGATTACAAGAAACGTATCGAATTTACTGCTTAGAAGTGGTATCAGGTCCATTATTTACTGCTGTTTTAGGCGTTTTTAGGGTAATCACTACTACCCTTTAGCAAACTTAATACCGCTCCGGCGCCCATTATGAGAATTTTGTAACCGCTTGGATTTTAATGAATTACCAAAAGTGTTTTGATGGATTCTGGAAATGATGAGTTTGAAATGGGAATGTATTACCCACCGGCGGAAAAATTTTTACCTAAACCGGATCATTCACAAAAAGCATTAATCGGCAGCCGATTGCTTGTCCTTCGGGTATTCAATAGAAGTGTATTATTTATGGATTGGAATTGGGGATTTTAATGAAACGCTGAAAGCGTAAGGCTTCCGCTAACTTTGACAAAATTTGTGAATAATACAGGCTAATGGGCAAAATTGGAGATGTTACCAAATAGGCGATGCATAAAATCAAGAATCATGTTCAGCATCCAGGGAAGGAATATAAGCAGTGAAATTCCCACAGCTACAATTTTGGGTATAAAGGTCAAAGTCATTTCATGTATCTGCGTTACCGCCTGCAGAATGCTAACGGATAAACCTACGATCAAACCGGCGATTAACATTGGCGCTGATACCATCAAAGCTAACATAATCGCTTCTCGTCCTAACGATAAAACAGAATTAATATCCATAGTTTTAACCTCATCCGAATGATGAAATGACAGATTTAATGATCAGATACCAACCATCCACCAGTACAAAAAGCAAAATCTTAAATGGTAACGACACCATAATCGGGGGCAGCATTAACATACCCATCGACATAAGCACCGAGGCTACCACCATATCGATAATTAAAAACGGTATGAACAAAGTAAACCCGATCTGAAATGCAATCCGCAATTCGCTAATAATGAATCCCGGTATCAAAACATAAGTTGGGATGTCCTCGGGCGATTGAGGAGTTTCGATTTTCGACAAATTCACGAAAAGCTCCAGGTCCTTTTCGCGCACCTGATGCAGCATAAATTCTCTTATGGGTTGAATGCCGCTCTCATAAGCCTGTTTCTGATTAATGTCACCCGCAAGATAGGGCTGTATAGAATTGGTATTCACCTGTTCTATCGCCGGCGCCATCAGAAAAAAAGTCAGGATTAAGGCTAAGCCCACCATCAATTGATTGGGTGGCATTTGATGGGTACCCATAGCGTGCCGTAAAAATGAGAATATGACGACAATTCTCACAAAGGAGGTTACCATGATTATGATAGACGGAGCCAATGACAGCACCGTAAGCCCGACTAATATTTTGAGAGTGGTGGTTAAATCCGAAGCATCGTCAGATTCTCCGACCTGAATGGAGACTTTCGGCAAAGTCTGTCCTATTACCGGAGCCGCAAGCCCAAACAGCGCCATAAATACAACTAAGCTGCTTATGATTTTAATTTTAGGACAATTCCTTCGCATTTCTTAACTTCCCGAGAAACGGTTTGTCGGCCGACATTTTCAACTTGCTGAAGATGCCCTGAAACCTTGATTCGGCTCGATGGCTTTTCCCGGATGTTACAGCGCTGAATTCTTCCGCATTCAGGTCGCATAAGAAATTCATGGAATTCTCCGACGAACCGACCAATATATATTTGCTACCGACCTTTACGATATGAAGGCCCTTTTTGGGGGCTATGTAGGCGTTGTCAATGACCTGGATGGAATTAGCGGAGCTGGCTCCCGAGTTAGTCTTAAATGAATAGAACTTCTTCAACGCCCACACCGAGAGGTAAACCAAGACTATAACCAGGACAATAGATAAGATCAGCCGTAAACCTAATTCTAAATTGGAAGTCTCGGCGCGTTGATAAGAGGTAGCAGGAGAACTCAATGAATCGGCTGAATCAGTCTCCCCCAGGTCGGCATTCGCGATGCCGCATCCTAAAAATATAATCAAAAAGCATATACCGACAATGATTCGCAACAAACGAAAACTCATTAGCGCAGGCTTTCCTTTGGTTTAACCATTTCCGTAATACGCATTCCGAAGTTTTCATCCACTACAACCACCTCGCCTTTTGCTACCAGCTTATTGTTAACCAAAAGGTCGACCGGCTCCCCGGCTAACTTATTAAGCTCTACCACCGAACCGGCACCCAGCTTAAGGACATCTTCAAAAGTCATGGAAGTCCTTCCCAGTTCAATCGAGACCGGTAACGAAACATCCATTAATAATCCTATATTTTGCGAATTTACTGCTTCATCAGCGTCAAATCCAAATTGCTCAAATTCAGCCCTTTTGACAACATTCTGGGATTCGGTCTGTTGCTCGTTTGCTTGTCCACCTTCAAGAGGATCGACAACCGAGTCCGGATCAATTTTGGATCCGGATTCCGAACCTGATTCCTCATCGAGGGACTCCTGCATCTTTTTCTCCACCTGATCGCTCATCTCATCGTTTTCGATGTTCGAAGCCTGGGAATCTTCGGCATCATCAGGAACGGTAGAATCTAAATCTGTCATATCTCCGCCTTTTTGAATTTATCCTTGAGTTCATTATTGTCAAATTCGGAGGAACCCACCAGTCTGGTTATGTTAACCGCTCTCTTTTTCCCAATATAACCGGGTATACCTTTGAATTTAGGTTTGTCACCTACGAGGACCGTGAATTCATCGCCTGAGAAACTATCAGTACAGATCACATCGCCGACTCCGAGTTTCAAAAGCTCCCTCATAGTAATGGTGGTGCCGGTCAGTCTAACCGATACCGGCGTTTCTATCAAATTTAAAGCCCTGACATTACTCTTGGCATCTTTATCGTCACGTCTCCTCTTTAGCGTTTCTATCCAGTTCTGAGTGGATAATGTCTGGATTATTTCCTCCAGCGAAATATACGGATAGCATACGGTCATCACTCCATAGGAACCTGCCATCTTAACCTGCAGCGAGACTACGATCACCGTCTCCCCCGGCGGGACAATCTGGATGAACTGGGGATTGGATTCGAAATTAGTTATTTTAAACTTAATAGGATGTATGTTAGCCCAAACTCTTTCCAGAGGCGTAAGTGTCCTATCAATAACTTTCGCCATAACCGAACGTTCGATTCCGGTCAACTCTCGTTCGGTTTCGATCGGCTTTCCCTTACCTCCGAATATCTTATCCACGATGAGAAAAGCTACCGATGTGCTGAAACTGATTATCCCAGCCCCCTCCAACGGCTCCAATTGAACTATATATGAGCAACTGGGCGAAGGCAGAGACATAATATATTCATGGTATGTGATCTGATCGACCGCAATAAGATCCACATCCACCACCGACCTGGTGTATGATGAATAAGAGGATCCAAGCTGGTTGGCGAAGTTATCATGGAGGCTTTCGACACCTCTTATCTGGTCTTTGTTGACTCTGTTGGGATGCTTAAAATCATAGGCAACGATGTTCTTCTCTTGTGAAAAAGACTCCTCTTCGAATAGCTCATCGCTTGTGTCCTGTCCGCCTACGGTTTTAATAAGCGAATCGATCTCTTCCTGTGAAAGAATTTTAACCATTGCGTCCTATTGAATTACGTAATCTATGAGATATACATTATTGATCTCTACCGGATCAGCCATCGTCCTGACTTTCTCCAGAATCCGTTGTCGTATCGCCTCCTTTGTTTGAGGTGTCGAGAGTTGCTCAACTGTCTGGGCAGACAGTATACCAATCAGGATATCCCGAATAGCAGGTATCCTGCCCTCCAGGAAGAGCAGCCCCTTTTGATCGGCGGCTTCGACCCCGATGGACGCTGACAAATACCTCTTCCCCATGGAACCCGCAGGATTTACGACTAAATCCTCGATTGCTAAGATCGGACCCGGCTTACGAGTTTCCTCCACCGCCTCGCTGACTTTTTGCCCTCCGGCTTCCCACGGTTTGAGATAGAAATTGACAAAGACAAACGCCGCCGCCACAGCTAAAATCTCGAGGGCAATAATCATCAGCAACTTAGACTTGCCTTTCTTCTGCCCCTTCCCCTTTTCTTCTGTTGGTTTCTCGGTCGCCGCCTCTGCGCCGTTCTTGGTTTCTTCTTTTGTTTCCGGCATTTTCCTGCTATACCTATTATTTCTGATTAACTGACTTCCAATTTCGGTTTTATCGGTTTTCCGGTTTCGATCGAATTAAATTCGATACCCCGGGCATAGATAACACCTTTAAATTTCGCCACTTTGTCTATTACGTCTTCAACCGATTCACGTATCATTATCCGCTTACCGGTGGTTAGACAGATGATAGTCTCCGGTTTTTCTTCGATGAATTCGATTAGTTCCGAATTTACTACAAAGGCTCCTCCGTTTATTCTGGTAACTTTAATCATCTGCTATCCTGCATTATATTAACGTTTCAATTGAACCAATTCAGCAAGGAGTTGATCCGATGTCGTAATACTTCTGGCATTTGCCTGAAATCCGCGCTGCGCGACAATCATCGAAGTAAATTCCTCGGAAAGATCAACGTTGGACATCTCCAGCGCTCCCGAGTTGATTGAGGCTGAAATTGTTTCCCCGGCTATGCCAAGCAACGGCAGACCTGAATTGGGAGACTCCTGATAAAGGGATTCGCCTACCTTTCTCAATCCCGTCGAATTATTGAAATCCGCAAGATAAATTTGTGCCAGGGTCCTGGTTATTCCATTGCTGAATATACCTGTTACCAGTCCGCTTTCATCGATGGATATATCCTCTAACACACCCGAAGAATAACCATCCTGACTGACCGCGGATGCGGTGGAGTCCGAAGCGAAACCGGTCAAACCTTCAAAAGAACCGACCGTGCCTACGTCGAATGCTACATCGACCATCTCGGCTCCATTGTTGGGATTAAATCTGAAGCTTGTAGCTTCATCATCATAGGTAAACGAAACCAATGAGCCGTCCTCATTGAACAGCACGGTTCCGGAACTTCCGATGCTTATGGTCTCTTCCCCTGCGAGCGATCCTTCCCAATACCACATATTCTCGGTGATTGACTTGGTAAACGTAAGAGTCATCGTATGCTTACCACCCTGCGAGTCGTAAACAGTGATCGATGCCGCATGTTGCGTATCTTCGGTATCGACCACAAGCGTTCCTGCCTGCAAACCATCCGCTCCCGTAACCAGCGTCACTCCCCCTTCGCCGATATCAGTAATTCCGGTAACCAGACCGGTATCGGAATCGAAGTCCAGTTCGAGAGAAACCGGCGATTCTGCATCCTGACCGGACGGTGTGAATGTATCTATCGCTTGTAAGGTGGATGCCGTTCCATTGTCAACTGTGAATGAAGAAGCTCCCGCTACTTTCTCGGTAATGTCGCAAGAACCGGAATCCTCGATTTCCACTTTGTATGTAGCGCCGGAACCGGCATAGTCACGCTTTATCTGAACCTGACCATCGACGATACTGGCAGTCACCCCGCTGACATTCGCATTAATTGCGTTAAGCAGCTCATTAACTGTGCTGCCGGTTGTCAGCTCGGAGAATGTAACCCAGTTTCCTCCATCGACACGAATGCGAAAGCCCTCCACCTCGGTAACACCGAGCGCCGAGAGGGTCTCATTGCCGGTAAGGTCTTCGGTGGAGTTGACTGATGGTATATCACCTGATGCATCGTAACCTGTGTCATCGAATGTAGTCACTCCTGTGACCTGTCCGATATAACCATCGGTCGAACCGGAATAGTCGCCCGAAGTCTCGGTTCTGTATATGCGATATCCTGTAGCGCCGGTTACCTCATCCCAGCTGACTGTTACTGAAGCATCTGTTACCGGATCGACCGTAACGCCGGCCGATTCGGTTCCGAGGGTTTCGCCAAGGTCATTATATGCCGTAACATAATAGTAATAGGTGCCGGCGCCCTGGTTGAATCCGCCGCCGGCATTGATAGTTGTCGTAGGCGCCGTGCCGATATCCGAAAGTTCATTGGCATGTGTGCCGGAACCGACCGAATGAGTTGCATTACGTCCGGTTATCACAATATTATGGGAGCCGCCTACGCCATTGATTGCGGTTCCCGAGACGCTGGTAACATTGGTGGTTCCCGCACTCACCAGAGAAGCATCGGATTCGGTTGCGTCCGAATCGAGGTTGTTCGCCAGGCTTACTTCGGTGGTAGCATTAGCAGGCTCTTGTTGGCCGAACGGTATCGAAAGATTGCCTATTGCTGCGGTTGTAGATATACTGCCGCTGGTCTCAGCCATGCGCCCCTGCAAAATCAAACCGGATGCGGAGTGAATCAAGTTCGCCTCCCCATCGAATCCGAAAGCTCCGGCTCTGGTGTAATAGTTAGCGCTGCCGTCAGAAACGACAAAGAAGCCGGAACCCTGTATCGCCATATCGGTAACCAATCCGGTGGTTTCCAATCCGCCCTGCTGAAACTGATTGTCGATTGTCGCCACTTTCATTCCCAATCCCAACTGGAGCGGATTGATACCACCGCTTTCAGACGTCGGTCTCTGTGCACCCCGCAGTGTCTGGACCAGCGCTTCCTGAAATGTTACTCTTCCTAACTTATATCCAATAGTATTAATGTTTGCGATATTATTACCAGTTACATTTAGTTTTACCTGGTGATTTTTCAAGCCGGCTACTCCGGCAAATAGCGATGCCAACATAGTTCATATCTCCTCTTGATTTGAGCTTATCGGCTTCCTCGAAGAGGACCAGCCATCAAGCGATTACGGTACTGTCAATATTTGTAAATATAGATTCCTTCATCGAATTCGTGTGCAGCGCGGTTACTACCGTTCTGTCTTTGACTGAGACGACGAAAGCAAGTTCGTTCAGCAGAACCAACGAATCCCGCGAACCCTTCAATCCCGCCTTTTCAACTGCGCTCTGCAGTTTATCCAGTTGATTTTTTGACAGATTGATCCCTCTCTGCACTAACCGGTTCAATGCATGCCCGGAAAATTTGATTGCCTGCTGTTTCTTTATTTCATGATTAAACGCCTCATCAAAATTCCCCTTTCCTTTTGTTGAGATTTTTAGTTTCTGACCCTGGACAGGTTGAGATAATACCTCTCCTACTGCATTAACGGAACTCATCTCTATCCCTCTCTCACTTCGATTATATCGCCTAAAGTTATTCTCTGCCCATTAATCATCAAATATGCCGCTCCGGCATTATAAGATACGCTCTCCACTTTGCCTATCCTCAAGGGTGTAGCCACAACCGACGCACCCGAAGTATCCTCAGCCGAGACCGAAAATGTATAGCTGCCGTCAGAAAGTTGATTGCCATTGCTATCCTCGCCGTCCCATTCGATCTGATTTATACCGGAATCGAAATCTGATTCGGTAATGGTTCGCACCAATGAACCATCGGAGTCATAGATGCTAATCGTTACCTCCTGAGCCGCTCCCTGCAGCTTGAAGCCTATCGTGGGATCGTTCTCGGAATCAAGCTCAATTACATTACCTACAGCTACAACTTCCTTGCCGATCAATTGAGTCGCCATAGAATTCGAAATGGTTTGACTCAGCAAGTAGTCCAGCTCGGAATTACCAGCGACGTTATCATTTAAGTTATGAAGCTGTTCCAGGGAGGAAAACTGAGCCAACTGGGACACGAACTCGGTGTCTTGCATCGGCTCCAGCGGATCCTGATTGCTTAATTGAGCCACCAATAATTGGAGGAAATCCTCCTTCCCCATGAGCTGATTATTCGCTGTTAGCCCCGCTGACGCTGCTTCCCAGCCAGCCCCGGGATTGTTTATACCAATGCTGTTTATAGTCTCCATTTATGCCTCCTATGCCAGCCAATTAACTCCGTTAACAGATACATATAAATCCTCCCTTTCAGCAAATTCTTGCTCCAGCGTCGTCCGTGCTGCAGAATCCTCCGTGCCGTCTCTATTCGAATCCTTGGATGAACCATTGGCGAGTTGATTCTGCTTGTCTAACAGCTCCGAGTTTTGTTCGAAGTCTTCGGGATTGAACGAACCTTTTTGCGCAAAGCTAAATTCCATTTTATCGATATTTACACCGGCTGATCTCAGAGCCTCCTTTAAATCGTCAACATTACTGCTGAGCAGCTTATAAACGGCTTCCGATTCCATCAAAACCCGAACACTGATTCGCTTATTAACCTCATAAAACCTCAGGTCTATTGATCCCAACTCCGGCGGATACAGGTTAAGCCTCAGGATTCTTCCAGCGAGTTTGGTTTCGCTGTTAATCGAGGAGATTACAATCCTGCTAATCTCCGATGGCAGTTGTTTAAGTACCGAATCATTCAATGCACTTGATTTTGCATCAAACATCGATGCAAATGATGTACTGAGATTCCCGAGTTTACTTCCCGTCGGACTGGTACCGGTGAGTTTCGCCTGAGTTCTATTCTCGCCCTTTGCCTTTTGAGCCGAATCGGATTTACGAAATGGCTCAGAACTGTTCTTCGCTCGCGAACTGCGTTTGTCACTGTTGGACGATTTTTTATGTTCTCTTAATGCAGACTTATCGCCCTTATCGGTTCTACTTTCTTTTTTAGTGTGGTAAGTTTTTGCGGATGCAGATTTGTTAACAGTTGCGGATTTGCCTGATTCCTTCGGTTGTTCATTCGCCCTCTCCGCTTTGATTGGTTCGTTGGGTTCAACTTTCGATTTCACAGAGGAGTTATTTATCTGCAACTGCGAATATCGATTGAACTGGTTTATCTCCCAGCGTCCTTCTCCCTTGATATAGAATTGATCGAAAATAGCAAACTTCACCCAATTCTGTCTAATTGTATCGGGAGCTGATGAATTGTTGGAGAGCGCTTGATTCATCGAGGACTGTTTGCTTCCGAACTCAAAGCCGCCGTCTTTGAGCTCCGTCTTCGGGATTAGCCACCTAAAATCCAGCTTCCTGATTTCCCCCCTCCGATTACCAACCGACCTGATGTCCTCCCTCGCGCTGGTGTTCGGATTCTCATTGTCCTTTGTAGTCTCCCGGACTGCGATCGGATTCCCGTTCTCGGATTTAGAAGTATTCGCCGTCGCATTTGGACTGAGGCGGACCCTTCCATTGCGGTTATCTCCGGGCTCTAAATTAGCGAGAAGTAGCTTCCAATCTACAGAAGCCTTCAGATTGCCCGGCTCATTATTAAATCCAATCTTCATCCCTGCCATTCGACCGTTTCCGATTGAATTCAATAACTTACCGGCAGCCTTTTGGCTCAATGTCGTAAGTTGATTTATCTGCTGGTTGCTCGCGCTGTTGTTCCGGATGGAGCTTATCCCGGTATCACCCTTACCATTTTTATGACTTGGATTTGAACTCTGCCATATATCGGGAGTTACCGGCTTCCCGATTTGAGAAGGATGCTGATTTTGTTTACAATTCGTACCTGTCCTCGAATCCTTCGGTGATTCCTTAACCGCTTTATCACCGGCTGAAGTCTGAGACGCGTGAAATCTATTCTCCTTTGGAGTTGGTTCGCCGTATCCGTAGTTCTCGATGGACTCAGGCTCAGCCGTACGCCTGATACCTCCGGTTTTATTTCCGGAAAGTTTGTGCGATTGCCTGCTTCCTCCATTTAGTTCCATCGCATGTATGGCAACAGAAAGGGTCATCCTGTTTCCCCTAATATAAGCCGGCTTATTCTTGCGGCTCGTTCCGGTTCCAAATATTCGAGGATCTTAGCGGCATTCTTCGATTTCATCTTTGGTATAATCCTAATCACCAAAGAATCCTCCATGTGATTGAAAATGTACGCCAGTTGCTCCTGATCGATACCATCATATAACTTGGCTAAAGCCTCCAAATCCTCCGTTTTCTTCGACTCCACCTTATCGATGTATCCCTTGAGTTCATCACGCAGCTCCTTCAATTCCTTTCGCTCCTGCTCGATTTCCGCAAGAACGCTGTCGGCTGCGTTCGTATCTTTATTAGGTTGCTGATTCGCATCGGATGAATCAGTATCCTCATTACCGGTTCTGCCATGATCTCCCATGGAGCTATCGGCGGAGGCGAGTTCCTCCGCAGGAGGCGCCATCAAAGGAAACTTGGTGAAAACAAAAGCTGATACCGCAAATGTTACAATCGGTAATAGGACCAATAGCAGTAAGCGTTTCATCGATTCTCCTGCAAAAACTACATTCCTCAGTTGACTCTTTATAGTTTATACCGCTGAATGAGATAGCAACCTGTATGCCATATTCCATTCGGCTGAATGACAAAATCTATCTTTATGATTGATATAGTATTACCACCCTAAAGAATCATATTAAGCATTGCCCGTGTCGGTAGATGATGAAGCATATGAAGAAGATATTTCCTCGATGAAGAATTTTATTCCTTAATTGAGTTATATTGGCGGGATGCGATATCATCGATCTGCTTCATAGCGCTGCGTTTTTGTTTTTTAGAGAACTCTCCATAAAGATTTGCTTTGTATTTCTTCAGTTTCTCTTCTTCCTGCTTGGCTCTAACTAACTCCGTGCGCTTGGTCTCGACTTCCCCTTCCTGTTGATCAATCTCTTTATTGCACTGTATCATATCCAGCTTTATTGTGTCCAAATACCGGTTCATCTCAGCGAGATTTTCGGTTGCAATCCTTCCGATGTTCATTCGTGATTTCAACCCCGCGATGAGTTCCTCTCTTTTCCTTGAAAGCCTTTCCAATCTTTGCTGCTTTTCTCGAAGTTCATTCAAGGAAGTCGCCAACTCACGCTGCGCCTGCTTTTTTCTGAACTCCCGTATTGATAGCAGCTTTTCGAAGGGGAACTCAAATCGACGTATCATCTGTGTCTGCTTGATTATCTTTCTCACTCTCCGAGTCGGAGAATATTTCAGAGAGGTGTATCAAAGTCTTTTTAGGATCTGAGGATTCACTCATTCCTTGTTGCAGGAATGAGCGTATCGGGTCAATTTTATCCAGAGCATAATCTATCTCTTTCGATGAGCCCTTATTATATGCGCCGATATTGATCAGGTCTTCGGAATCATTGTAGACCGCCAGAGTCTTCAAGCACCGTTTAGCCATTTGATAATGTTCGGCGGGGATTATATCCGGCATTACGCGACTAATGGAGGCGTTAACATCGATTGCAGGGAAGTGATGACGGTTCGCCAATTTCCGGGAAAGCACAATGTGACCATCCAAACTCGCTCTCGCCGTATCAGCCACCGGTTCATCGAGATCATCCCCCTCGACCAATACATTGTATAGACCGGTTATACTGCCCCTCTCCGATGCTCCCGCTCGCTCCAGCAAATTGGGGATTAAGGCAAAGCAGGATGGCGTATAACCTCTGGTGGTCGGAGGTTCACCTGCCGCCAATCCGATTTCGCGCTGCGCGGTCGCCACTCTCGTCAACGAATCCATCATCAGCAACACATCCTTGCCCTTGGCTCGGAAATATTCCGCAATAGCAGTGCATAGGAACGCTCCCTTAAGCTTCATAAGAGGGGATTTATCCGAAGTAACCACCACCACAATCGACCGCTTCAATCCCTCTTTTCCAAGGTCTTTCTCTATAAACTCACGAACCTCTCTCCCCCTCTCCCCTATCAATCCGATAACATTTACATCTCCGTAAGAATTCCGGGCAATCATCCCCAGCAGCACCGATTTTCCCACACCGCTGCCGGCGAAAATCCCCACACGTTGCCCCTTCCCAATGGTTATAAGGGAATCGATAGAACGCACACCGGTATAGAACGGCTGATGTATCCGTTGTCTTTTTAATGGATGAGGGGACAGGTTATTCCAGCTCAACTTCTCATTTCCGGAAATCTCCCCAGCATCGTCGATAGGATTCCCCAAACCGTCTATTACCCTGCCCACGATTCTATCGGATATCCTCTTTATCAGCGCAAACTCACCCTTCCTGATTTCGGCGCCGGGTAATATACCGGGACTATCCTGGAGAGTCATAAGAATCAACTTATCATCTCTGAAACCCACCACTTCCGCGACAGCTTTCTCGTCGTAACCGGGAAGGTCAATTAAACAGATATCGCCGATACCGGCTTTCAGACCGGTAGCCTCGATGGTCATCCCTACAGATTTTTGGATACGCCCATACTGCCTGTAATTTGCGCTGCTTGAGATAAAGGGAGCGACTCGCTCGGCTACATTAAGCTCGTTATTCATCGCCTTTGTTTAGAACCTGATTAACAATCTCATGCCACCTGGTCTCTACCGTTGCATCCATTCTGCCCAGCTCCGTTTCACAGATACATCCGCCAACCGCGATATCTTCATCTTCGATTATATTAATAGAATCCTTGCCCTTGAAACTGCTGAATAGTTGGGGCGCTATCTCATTTATCCTGTTTATATCCGCAGGATTAGCTTTGATTCTCAATTCCTTTTCGCCCAAAACAGCTCCGGCAGTTTTCTTCAACGTAGATTCAATCATAGAGGTTTCGAGGAACTTCGGATTTAAAACCACTTTGTTGGTTATCATACAGGCGGTTTTAATCAACTCGCTTTCCGCAGATGAACACAACTTGCACCAGTCTTCCTTGATACTATTAAAGAAGTCTTCGATTTTATTCCTTATTTTATCTGTTTCCTGTTTGCCGCTTTGATGACCCTCCCTGACCCCATTCTTATATCCATCAGCATAACCTCGTTCATACTCATCGGAGCCCCTTTCCTCCAAGTCCCTCTTAGCCTGCTCCACTAATTGGTGCCGCTGTTGATCCAATAATCGATCAACTTCTGCTTGAGAATATTTCTTTGAAGTCGAGTCAATACTGCTTCCCCTCCGATTCCGCTTTGATTGCTGCCGATTGCCCGATCCGATTCGAGTGAGACCTTCGATGATGGTTACACCCTCAACGGTAACGGTTCCGGCTTTCACAATTCGGGGGCGATCTCTGGGATTCAAACGATGATGCGATTCCGATTGGGTAAACTTGAGAGCTGGGCTTTTCAGGATTCTATACAATTATTTCATCCTTTCCACCCCTACCTGTTACAATTATCTGTCCTTCGTCCTGTAGCCTGCGGATAGTTTCAACAACTCGCTGCTGAGCCGCTTCGACATCGCTCAACCTCATCGGACCGGCGAACTCCATTTCCTCCTGTATCATAGTCGCGACGCGCTCGGAAACATTGCTGAATATCTTTTCCTTTACTTCATCCGATGACGCCTTTAAGGCAATAGACAAATCCTTGGACTCCACATCCTTCAAGACTCTCTGCACCGAACGATTGTCGAGAAGAACTATAT
>WJIR01000081.1 GCA_014730175.1 Candidatus Zixiibacteriota bacterium | reverse complement strand
TATTCTGAAGAAATCCCGGAAGCACAAGGCTTCCGCTACCGATAGCGAAATTTATAAATAACACAGGTTAAATCTGTTTCGCCCCAAATTAGTGCGAATTCGAAAGGTGTTGGAATCATGGATACAGTATTATATGAAAATCTGGAGAATAAAGAAGAATTATTCATACTCTGGATGAAATCCTTCGGTTGGCCCGGTACACCGGAATGGCTGGAGAGGTTTAAGTATTATGAAACCAGAATTGGCAAGGGACCGGTTGGAATGTGCGGTTTAATGGATGGGAAGCTGGTCGGTTTCGTGGGGATAATGATTATTCCCACCAGAAACAAATATGGCGAGGTGGAAAAGGTGGGGGGTATTTATGCGATAGCTACCAGACCGGACTATTCCCGACGCGGAATCGGCAGAAGGCTTCTTGAGGCAAGTGAGAATTATCTAAGGGAACAAGGGGCGAAATTAGCTTTCCTGACAACCTCACGTTCTATTGTTGCTTACAAGTGGTATTGTGATGCCGGGTATAACGTGGTTGAAATCGTGGATAACTATCCTTATATGTATAATATATTCAATCCCCCGCGCCAGGTGGATAAGGATAGGAAGCAAGATGAAAAATTCAAACTGGATTTCGACCAGGTGCAAACCACATTCGATTGGTTTGTCCGGAATCTCTGTGGTTTCGTAATTCGGGATAAAAAGTATTTAAAGGCTGCTGAGATGATCGGCGTGTTTACTCCTAAACTTTCCTATTCGACAGATAGAGGGCATGCGTTCCTGCGAAGTAGTTGCGATACGATACAGTTTCAAGAGATTTTAGCCCGCGATGAACAATCATACCGGGAGCTTATTGAAATGGGGGAGTCAAAAGCGAAATACGCTGCGGCGGCAATTCATCCCTTTGATCGTACCGCAAGTTCGATTTTTGAAAACATGGGTTACGTGACCGATAAGGGTAATTTCGGAGTACTAATGTATAAATCACTGGACGGTGCGGAGTTTAGCGCTTTGTATGATGAAAGATTCATGATCAGTCGATTGGATTGGTTCTAAAATCGACCTTTTAGTGTGCCATTGAGAAAACCGGAAAGAATGTTTTCGGAACAATCCCTGACTATCCCGGTAAAATATCCACAAAACAATTGCATTTACAAAGAATTCCATGTAATATTACGGAACAAATCGTGAACACTGTAAGTTGAAAAGCGTAGCAGCCGGTCTGGTACGCGCAGAAAGAAATAGTGCCGGACAAAGTTACAAAAAAAGATATTGAATTCGAGAGAGAAGCTCTTCAATATACCGATGCCGTATACCGAATGGCGTTGCGAATGACCAAGAATAAGGCAGACGCCGAGGATTTGGTTCAGGAGACTTTTTTTAAGGCATACAGATTTTGGGACAGTTTTGAGAAGGGATCCAATTGCCGCGCCTGGTTGTTTAAGATATTGACCAACCTGTTTATAACGGCATACCATAAGAAGAGCAAAGAAAAACAGCAGTTTGCTTATGACGATGTCGACAGCCATTACCTTTATAATCAGTTCGAGAATACCGATTATAAACAGCAGTTGGAGGATCCCGAGCAGATGCTGTTCAATCAATTGCTTGATGATGATGTCAAGAAGGCGATCGAGGAACTCCCGGAGGATTTTAGAATGGTTGTAGTGTTATCATTCGTTGAAGGATTCTCCTATCAGGAAATCGCTGATATTGTTGGGATTCAATTAGGAACGGTTAAATCCCGTCTGCATAGAGGACGAAAACTATTACAGAAAGGGCTATGGCAATACGCTGTTAAAAGAGGCATAGTAAAAGAGAAGACATAACGATGGACTGCAAACAAGCACTGCTTAAACTGTACAATTATTTGGACAACGAGCTTGACGCGATAGAGTGTAAGGAAGTTGAAGAGCATCTCAAAAGCTGCAAACACTGTTTCGGAAAAGCTGAATTTGAAAGAATTCTGAAAAAAACGGTTCAGGAAAAGTGTTGTTATGAGCCTATCCCGGAACAACTTAAGTCCAGTATTTTAGAGCGAATTAAACGTATCGACAAGTGCTCTGATTCCAATCAGGATTCATCCGAAGAGCAAAACCGCTTTTTTTTTTCGGCCAAGCCTGAATTACGCTTGGATCGCCGCTGCTTCCATTTTGATTATCATTGGAGTTTTTTCCATTTCCATGAAGACTTCAGCCGGCACTCCCGGCTATATGATAGCCAAATATGAGGCATTCCCCAGGGAGATTAAAACTCTCCCTCTTTCCAATGATCAGCTATTACTAAGGGCATTTCATAACGCACATCCCGGCTTTATTCCTGACTTTATTTGTGAGAATACAACCATTCTTAACGGTTCTGTGGATAAGAACCACGCGGGGAATTTCCGAAGCGTTGTTTATAGGGATGGTGAGGCAATTTGGGCTTTCTATTGTCTTGATGCGGCGCTTTTCGATCCGGGCGATGAACTTGAAAGCAGATGGACTAATGATAATCATTACTTCTTTTATTCCGCCAATGGTTGTACAGCCGTAATCTGGAAGGTTGGCGGTTGCTATGATGCTCTGGTCGGAAAGTCGCCTCTTGATGCCATACTGGAATATGCGGAAACCATAAGGCGCTAAGATTCGCCATCAGCAAAAACCAAAATTATTAATTAATTTTATCGGGATTTTCCCAGGTTACGAAATAGTCGCGACCCAAATCCTGAATCGAGATGTTTGTATTACCCGCCCTGTGAAATAAGTGGGATACTTCATCTGATTTGTATAAGTATAAATCACATTTAAACTTATATCTCAACCTCCTTTGCGGAGCCAACCAATGACGGGATTTAGGAAAACTAAAAAAAGCATTTCTCTCGGTTGATTCGATCACGTGCTGGATAAAGGCTACCGGTTCGGCGATATAATCCATTACTCCCATTACAATTGTATAATCGAATTTCGTTACGGGGGCGAAATCCATAAAATCGATCAACTCAAATCTGCATTTTTCCTCAACTCCCGCATCCGCGGCGTAATGTCTTGCCAGCTTCAGCATATC
>WJIR01000080.1 GCA_014730175.1 Candidatus Zixiibacteriota bacterium | reverse complement strand
TTTCGGTAGCACAGGAGATGAATTCGCTACTTCGGTGGTGGAAACCGATGACGGCGGTTTTATCGTATCCGGCGGAACGTCTTCTTTCGGGGCAGGCAGCAGGGATTTCTATCTGGTAAGGACGAACTCGGCCGGCGATACACTTTGGACGCGCACTTACGGAGGGAGCAACCAGGAGCAATCTTATTCTACAAGGAAGACCGCTGATGGCGCCTATATTCTGGCAGGACAGACCTCTTCATTCGGAGCCGGCGGGCTGGATTTCTGGACTGTTAAGATAGCGGAGTTGGGATATTTGGGACTGATTTTCGAACCGGACAGTTTCATTTTTGATGTTACAGGCGATACTATAATCACCCGGGAGTTCAGCGTATATTCCGATGGTTCAACCACCCACATCAGACCCCGTTGTGATTCGTCCTGGGTCTCTTTCGATCCCGATTCGGTGTACATCACGCATGCTGATACCGTGACCATCGAAGCGGTATTTGATCCCTATGGTTTGGATTTTGGCGTTACCTATCAAACAGCAATTTACTTCGCCAATTCCACTCCGGAGTTGAACGAAGCTGAGATTCCGGTCGAGATGACCACCCACGCACCAATACCGATTACTGTTGAGATGATTCCAGACGATCCTCCGATTGTGGTGGAGCCGGGAGATTATTTTACCTATGAAGGTATTCTGAATAACAATATAGGAGGTCCCTTTCCCTACCCCGACGAAATTACAGTTTGGATTAACGTGGAGGTCAGAAATATTATACTGGGACCGATAATGCGTGTCGATGGGATCGAGGTTCCCCCGCAAGGTTTGCATTATCCGGGAGTACGGCAATATGTTCATTCTCAAGCGCAACCGGGCGAATATGGCTATATCGCATACTGCAGCACGGAGTATCCGGAAATAATGGATTCCTGCTTTTTCAATTTTACCGTTGTTGATAATGTTCCGCTCTGTTACCGCGATTGGGAGACCTACGGTTGGGGAGACAACTCGTTAACAGTTATAGACACCGAGGAATCTCTTAACATTTCTCCTAATCCGTTTAACTCCATAACGAGTATAGATTACAGGATTATCAATAACGGCAAAGTCGTCATTGAAATATTTAATCTCTTAGGCCAGAGAGTTAAGAAACTGCTGGATAAATGGCAGCAGAGTGGTGCATATAGCCTGAGATGGGATGCCTCCATCCATGCCTCGGGGATATATTTCTGCAGGATGACCATTGGAGAGAAATCCGTACGGAGCAAGTTGATTCTGATGAAATAGTGATTAGATTAAAGCGCTAATCCGGATAATTCATAAAAACCATTAATCGGTGGACGAAGGCTGGTCCTTCGGGAGTCGAACAGAGAATGATCATTCTGAGAGACCCGATTGTCTCAAGATGCAGCACCGCTCGATAGGGAGGCAACAGTCCGCCTTTAGTGTTTGATTATTAACTACTGATTATCGGAAACTTTACTGGCTATTACCATTATCTCCATCTCATCCGGATCGATCGGCCGCTTGCCCCAGTTACCGGCGGTGCCTCCGCCGATATGGTCGACTGAAAAACCGGCGAGCTTAAGCATCATCTTCAATTCAGTAGGGATGTAAGCCCGTTCTCGCGTCTTAATATTCAGTTTTCCTTCGGGAGAATCCACCTCTATATTCCCGTATTCCACGAGATTTATGGGATCGAATTTGCCTCGTTCGATCTCCTCACTATTGTACATACGGATGAATCTAAACCCATTGAGAACCGTCATGATAAGTTTCGCAGAGGGTTTAAGAGCATTGTTGATATTTTTCAATATCAGAAGATCACGTTCCAGGGGATCATCACCGATATTCAGAAGGCAAAAAGCACCTTCGCACAAGCAGATAGCGCCGTCGAATTTTTCATCACTTCGGAATTCCACCGCATCCGATTGAATATAATCCACGTCCACATCAGCCCTCTTTGCATTTTCCTTCGCTTCGATAAGCATACCTTTGGATAGATCCACTCCGGTCATGTTATAGCCGCGCGTAGCCAACTCGATACTGTGCCTGCCGGTTCCGCAGCCGATATCAAGAATAGAGCTACCTTTAGGAAGCTTAAATTCCTCAACCAGGAAATCAACCTCAGCTTCCGTATTTTGCGTGAAAGAATTCTGCATGTAAAAAGGAGCATGCACGTCAAAAAACTTGGTCCATTTATTATCGATATTCATGTTTTTCAAACCTAATTCGAATTAATTATTTTAATCTATTTCATCGGAAATCAATGATACATAATTAATGATTGATTATGAAGAAAAAATAGACTTAACCCATAAAATTCATAAAAGCCAGTAATCCGTAGCCGATTGCTTGTCCATCGGGGATTTTACAACAATAAACAATTTACAGTACGGAATTTGGAGTCCGGAAAAGAGCCGTAAGCGCAAGGCTTCCGCTACCGATTAGGAAATTTATAAATAAACCAGGTTAATTGTATGAGAGTGGAGAATTGAGGGTTCAAGTAATATAAAGAGAATCTTCTTTAAGGAGAATCGGTATCTGAGTCCTGAAATGAGGGCAATAAGATAAATCGGCAACCATAAAAATTACTTGACTTGAATATGGTTATGTAAAATATTTACGAATTACTAAATATAAACTCAAGAGAAATACTTGTAATTCTTTGTTGTCTTTTAGTGAAATGTGCGCGGGTGTAGTTCAATGGTAGAACACAAGCTTCCCAAGCTTGATACGAGGGTTCGATTCCCTTCACCCGCTGAAATTGCATTTTAGTTCAATTTATGCTTATGAACCAAAAGAATACTCCGATTTTAAAAAGGAAATCAAGTAACTTCATTTTAAGGAGGTAGGAATGGATTTTAAATCCAAGTTTCTCAAAGGCTCAGCCTTAATTGTTATCTTTCTGGCAGTTGCGGTGTTCGCTCAAGATCAGGGGGAAGCCGTTCAAGACGTAGCAGGCGGAGCAATCGATTGGACTGATCAGGTGGTTATGGCAACCGGAATCGGCACGCCGAATCCGAAACTTTCTCCGGCACAGCAGAGAACCAGCGCCTTGACGGCGGCGAGAATCGACGCTTATCGGCGTCTGATGGAGATCGTCAAGGGCGTTAATTTGACCGCTGAGACCGTAGTAAACAATTCCATGGTGGAATCGGATGTTATCCGGGTAACGGTTGAAGGCACACTTCGGGGTTTTCGCACCGTTGGCGCGCCGAGATATATGGATGATGGTACAGTGGAGCTGGATGTAGAAGTATCTCTTAGCGGCAAGATATTGGGCGCATTATTACCTCCCACCGGTTCGAAGCAGGATGAGAAGGAGACCGAAGAAATCCCTTCCGATCCATCAGGTTCCTATACCGGTATGGTGGTTGACTGCCGCGGCTTAAATGTCCAGTTTGCGCTCTCGCCAAGATTACTGGATGAGAACGGTGAGGAGGTTTATGGTCCGGATTGGGTTGACCGCGATATCGCGGAAGATAAGGGTATCGTACAGTATGGTACCGATGAATCGGCATTCGCTTCGCGGGTCGGCGATAATCCTTTTAAGGTAGATGGACTCCGAGCGGCGGGCAGCAACAATTGCGATGTGGTAATTTCCGATGCGGATGCAGTTGTGTTGACCTCTACCAGAGATAATTTGCTTTTTATGGATGAATGTAAAGTAGCTTTTCTTGTAGATTAGGTTTTTAACGGGGTCTTTTTATAAGACCCCCAATTTAATTTGTTTGGGGAGAATATGAATTCACTTCATAAATTTCTATTTCTTTCGATTATTTTAACCTTTGCCATTTTTTTCCTTTCGTCGGTGAGTTCATTATGTGAGGATGATGTAACAGTCCGCGTGACCGGTATGGGCGTGATCGTGGCTGATGATGTAGGGAAGGCTCGAGATGATGCAATAAACGACGCATTGAGAAAGGCGGTTGAGCAGGCGATGGGTACTATGATATCCGCGGAGTCGATAGTGGAGAATTCCATGTTGATCGAGGATAATATATATAGTAAAACCCAGGGTTATGTTAAATCGTTTGATATAGTATCGGATGGGGAATCCACTAATCTGCCAAATGTATATGAGGCAACAATAGACGCTACCGTTTCCGCGGCTGATATAAAGGACGACCTGGTTGCGCTCGGAATCCTTATGCAAAGAAAAGGTTTGCCGAGAATGATGGTTTTGATAGAGGAGCAAAACCTCTCCGATCACCATTATGCCCGCCAGGGTTATGATATGAATACGGCGGAACAGGCAATTCAGGAAGTGTTCCGAAATAAGGGATTCTTGTTTATCGATCAGCAGACGGCTTTTAAAAATATTCAGAGCAGCAGCCAGGAAGCTGCAATGCGCGGAGATGCTTCCGCGGCGGCAACCATAGGCAAGCAGTCGGGAGCCGAGGTCATTATCACAGGCAAATCTATATCGAAGAAAGCGAATGTAAATGCGAATCTGGGTGGTATGATGTCCATTCAAGCCAATGTCAACATTAGGGCTATCAGAACCGATAATGCCGATATAATCGGTACAGCCGCCGAACATGCGCCGCAAGTTCATATCGATGAAATCACCGGCGGAGTCCTCGCAATCCAGAAAGCTGCAACCAAAGCTGCCGAGAGACTCTCCAGCCAGATTGTGGAGACCTGGTCAAAGGATCTCGCCAGCGGAATGCGGGTTGCTGTTACTTTCCATGGTGTACAATCCTTCGACGATCTCGGTAATTTGCGCTTTATTATTCAGGATTATGTGCGAGGGGTGAAATCGGTAGACCAGAGGACCTTTGGCGGAGGTGTGGCTGTTTTCGATGTGGAGACTACATCCACAGCCGTAGATATCGCCGCGTCCCTTACCGGGAAACCGAATGACCACTATGATTTTGAGGTGCTTTCGGTTACTCCGAATAATCTTGAGATTAAAGCAAAACCTAAATAAATCAATTATGCCTGATAAATACTGAACAGGAGGAAGTTTATGAGGAAATTTATTACATTTAGCTTAATATTGATAATCACATTCTTGATAACCGGTATTTACGAAACCGCGGCTTTTGCTCAGGGTGTGGAACCTGTGCCGCTGCCTCCGCTTAAAAGGCGCATTGCGGTTTTCAGTTTCGAAGATAAAACCGATTATGGTAAGGAGAACGTCGGCGATGCCATGGCTGATATGCTCACCACGGAAATGGTTAAAAGCGGCAAGTATATAGTTATCGAACGTCAACAGCTCAATGCGATTATGCAGGAGCAGCAACTCGGTATGACCGGCGCTGTCACCCCTCAAACCGCCGTGGAAGTAGGCAAGCTACTCGGTGTTGAGCTGGCGGTGTTCGGAGTTGTCTCCGAATTCGGGCAAAAGAAATCTCAAACCGGTGGAGCTCTTAAGAAAAAGCATTTCGGCATCGGATTGGACAAGAGTACCGCTCGAGTAGCTATCGATGTGAGGATCGTTGAAACCGAAACGGGGCAGATATTAGCCGCTGATAACGTGGTCGGCGAAGAAAAGAAAACCGGACTTGCTCTGGAAACCTACGATATAAGTTTCGCCGACAAGAGCAAATTCGATCAGACTATGGTCGGAAAAGCTACTCGTAAGGCTATAGAGCAGATAATCAGTAAAGTTGATGCACAGCTCAATAAAACTCCCTGGAGTAGTAAAGTGCTGAAGGTCTCCGATGGGACAATTTATGTTAAGGACGGATCCAATGTCGGCCTGGTTGTCGGCAACGTTTTCCAGGTTTATCACCCGGGAGAGGAATTGATCGATCCTGATTTAGGGATTTCATTGGGTTCCGAGGAGAAGCGGATCGGAGAGATTCAGATTATCGATGTTCAGGAGAAATTCTCGAAAGCTATTGCCCGTAGCGGGTCCGGATTCGCTGCCGGCGACATTATCAGACCCTAAGATAATCTTTTTCTTTATGGCTGTGTAATCACAGCTGTTGAGCTGGAAAAGGAGATCTTTCGGGATCTCCTTTTATTATTCATTGAAATTACCCGGATAATGCTCCTATATGGTCGCTGAGAAAAGCCCTAATTCAAGAAAATATACTGACTTCAGTATCCCTCACTATGATATCCTCGCAAGAGAGGATATAAAGCTGCATTTTTCAAATAACACCTTCCAGCCGCCGGAACGGTACTTGCCGGAGATTGAAAGGAACTGGCGGAAACTATTGGATTCACCGTATTGCCGGATTCTGTATGACGGAGCAATGGTGAGATTAAAGGACTTCCGCATAGAAAAAGGAAAACCGGCTTTTAAAATGGAATTGACTTCGTATAAAATTTTTTGCGGTACAAACCTAAGAAAACCGCCTCTTCCATCTAAAGAATGCGCCAACGGAATCGGCATTTGCGGGACTATCATCACTGCTGATAATAAGCAGATAGTCGGTTTGCGTTCAACAAAGGTTTTTGAGGGTGGAAATCAACTTCACGTGGTCGGAGGAAACCTTGATCCTCAAGAACATCTCGCCACTGACAAGGAATCACATGCTCCGGATCCGTTTACCGGTTGGCAGAAGGAGATTTACGAGGAGATCGGGGTTACCGTTCCGTTGGAAGAGATTAGATATACCGGTACTGCTCGAAACCGATTGACGCATAAACCGGAGATTACATTTACAACCAATATCGATATAACATCTGATAATTTGCGTCCTGCCAGCAACGAGCATGCGCATTTGGAGTTCTTCAAGAACTCTGCCGATGGCATACGGGATTTCCTGCAGCAAAATTGGGATAGAATCACACCGGCAGGTAAATCAGCTATTACAGCTTATATGCTGTGCAACTATTCCGCTTTTGAAGGCGCCGTAAAATGGTTGGATGAGAATTATGGAGCGATATAATGTAATGGGATATTTTTAAGTTCCCCGAGGATTGTATATTTACCGATAGAGTGTCGTCGGGCGCCCTCACCCGACGACACTCTATGATAGTAGGCGGGACATTCGTGTCCCGCTTACTATTCCAATCAAGGGAGAGCGGATTACCGTTCTCCTCATTCTCCTCATTCTCCACATGAATCCTACTTAATTACCGTCATCCGTTTGGTAAATGTTTCCTCGCCAACCGATAACCTGTAGAAATAAAGTCCGCTGGAGTAATTTGAAGCATCCAATTGAATTTGATGCACACCGGCTTCCTTGACTCCATCCATCAATGTAACTACCTTCTGTCCGAGAAGATTATACACACTCAAAGTCACGTCCGCGGCTTCGGGAAGCTCATAGCTGATTGTTGTCACGGCATTGAATGGATTTGGATAGTTGCCTATCAGAGTGAATCGATTCGGGATTTGATCGGTCTCAAATCCGCCGTCAAAACGCCATACATCGGCGCCGCCGTTGGTCCTACCCGGAATAACGGTGAACGGGAAGCAATACTCATCCATCGCAATGTCCGGATAATCGCCACAATAAGCGCAATATTCGTACTCTCCGGGTGGAGCGGACATCGGAACGTGCTGGTTCAGATGAGCAGAAATATACTGGCCTGGATTAAGTGGAATATTGCTGAAGCGTCCCTGTTGATAGAAATTGCCGAAGCCTATTACGCCATACCAGATATCGGTACGAATGAATTCATCACAGGTGTTACCGATAATTCCGGTAACGCCAAAACTGCCGCCCTGCGGAACCTCCACCGGCAACATATCCGGTTCCATACTCACATCGGGACATCCGGTATAAAGATCATATTCTATGTATTCACCGGAATATTCATCAAAAACAAAGTAAGAATACCGATAATCAACTTCTCCCATCATGGCGAATTCCATATCGTAGTGCGAAAAATAAGCTTCCATACCGGGCCCGGCGCTCATCCAGCGCACGCCGCCCTGGGGCATAGGATTGCCGTATGGATCTTCGAATACAAAATCATAAAACCACGGTCCGGTGCCTTCGGGCGCATTGAGGTTTGGGGGATAATTTACATCGATCATTGCATTTACCGGGAACATGGTTAATTCGATCAGACTGTACGAATCTTCCGGTCCGTCATGGGAGACATCGACAAATTTATAGACCGGTTCGTAGGTCTCCCTTTTCCAGCAGAGAGTTTTTACGGTTGCGTCCTCCATAATTAGATCTACGTCCACAAAGTCATTGTTCGTGATCTTGATTACCTCCCATTCCGGTTGTGGGTCTAATATGAATGAAATCGTAAATAAATCCGGATTTCCTTGAGTAAACCAGGAATGTTCGGTTACCACACGGGAATGTGATGCCCCGCCATTATAGTATCCCCCAACCCCCTTGCTCCCATCGAAAGGTTCGGAAACAGGGATTGTCCAGTATACGAATTTCTGATTATCCTGGGCGAATTCATTTGGAATACCGATCCAGATTGATTCTCCTTCTTCCAGATTTATTGTATCGGGTGGCGGGTATACCCAGGGATCATTTGGAATAGGAGTATTTTGAGGATTGGTTTCCGCTATCCATTGAGGCCAACCAAATGCGCTGGTTACGCCAAAATAGAGTATTACCGCCAAGGCGGCAATCAAAACTAACATGTTTTTTGTTTTCATCTTTTTTTCCTTCCAACTGATAATTGGCAATAACTGTATATACTTTAAGCCCTTATCGAGAGGAAACAAAATACTGCTTTGGAGTTTGATTAGAAATCAGCGAAGCTTTTCAATAGGCAGTAATTTTGATGCTGTTCATCGGCGGACTGCGCGACAGCATCGAATCGAATATGTAAAAAGATCTATCCATTTTACCATACACTCCTTGAAGTCATATCAAGTGGGAGATACTTTCGCACACGATTGCTTACTTTTCGAACCAAATCATCAAAGCTACCACTTCATTCTCAAAAATAGAGTTTGGCAGAAAGGCTAATTCCGATAAGGCTCAGAGATATCTTAAGTTTACCAATTAAGTATTGAAAGTCTCCGCCAAGACAAATAAAAGGTCGGAATAGTCAAAGGATGTTCTTCAAGTATATAATATACAGGAACCAGTCTAATGTCAACAAATAAATCAAGCATTTTTACAAATGCTGTATATCAAGCTATTTTCATTGTATTGAGGACAGGGGTAGAAAGATAAATTCTTTTATGAATTATGGGAGTAATCGGTAACTGGGCTTGTACTTCGGTTCCCTCACAATTTTAGATATACGAATAGCGCTTAAATGCTTTATTGGCTGGCTCGTTCTGTTGCTTTAACCGCAGGCGCCACTACCTCTCCTTGTATAGGTATGGTGATTCTGGAATCGCTATCCCCCTCGCCCTGAATCGTTAATCCGGTAAGAAAAATACCAACATCCGCTTTGTCGGAGAGTTTGAAAACGAGCTCGGTGGAATCGTTAGAATTTAGCTTCTTATCATCGATATCGATTTTAATGAAATTTTCGTTCGGTTTATCGATAACTTCTAATTTGTGTGGTTTTACGTCAGTATTTTTCAATGTCAGCTTTATTTCTTTTTTCGTATCCATCAATACCGTATCGAAATCGGCTATCGGAGGATCGGTGATGAGTTTCTGGTGAGGATTGTCGATTTTGCAGGTTATTTTTAGATTAAAATTAGCATTGGTGGAATCGCTGCAGATAATGCGGACTTTTTTGGTTACTTTGCCTGTATATTTGCCGGTTTTAAAATCGATATCGATATATGAACTACCGCCCGGAGGAATAACTATTCCTTCCCTCTTCGAGGTTGTGCATCCTCACGAAGGTCGTATTCTATGGAAAATCAGCGAATCTGTTCCGGTATTGTTTACCATGAAGTTATGAGCAACTTTGCAGTTTAGCGGAATGGAACCGAAATCAAAAATCAGATGCTCGAAATCCGCTATCGCCCCGTTAGTGGTATAATTACCGAATCTGCGATCTTTCCAGTTTCTTACCGGCTTCTTCGGCTTCGGTTTCTCTCTGATATCATCTTCCAAGAACGGATTGGTGATAAAATGATCATCATCATTATCGCTACCGAACTGCCCTTTTGAAGGAGCGGATATCAGCAAGCAGAGGATGAAAATCGGTATGAAGGGCTTTAGATATCTCATTGAATATAATCTCCTGTTATTTGGCTACAAAGTACGCAAACATAGCAAAAAGTCAAGCAATTACTATCCGGTAACCCGGATAATTCACAAAGAGCAACTATCCTAACCCGGATAAATCATAAAAGCCACGGATCCGTAGCCGAAGGCTTGTTTTTTGGGGATTCTACAACAATAAACAATTTACAGTCCGGAATTTGGAGTCCAGAAAAGAGCCGGAAGCGCAAGACTTCCGCTACCGAAAATGAAATTTATGATTAATACAGGCTAAAAGACGCTTAAGTATCCGTGAGTCAAATGGAAATAATCGGCAATCAAGTAGCGGCAATAAGAGGGGATTCGGTTATCTTGTTGATATACTGAACTAACCTGTCGCGAGAATACAAGCCGAATTTGCTGAAAACATATATTTGATAGAATCTTAACTTGGATATTTTAACGCCGCTTCGGTCCAGAAAAACGTTTTCATTGTTCCACATCTGAAGAAGTGTTTCGGTTGCCATAATAGCAGCCATCAAACAAAACGCCAGATAGCCGCGCAGTCCTTTCTTTTTCGGTATGGAGAGGATGTAATCGAAAGTGGGACCGAACTCTTTCATCGCTTCGGATATCATTTGCTCCAGAACCGCCAATCTCTGTCCCCTGGCATCGGGATCTTTAATTAACCTCAATGGATTCAACTCGGGATTCAATTCGGTAGGCCAGTAGCAGCGGAATTCTTCCAAGTCCTTAAGGAAGTCCTTGATAATATTCACTTTTTGCAGATATCGTCCGAAATTCTGAGCCTTCTGCAGATCCAGTTCGATATCATCCTTTATTTTTACTAATTTGGTTAGATAATTACCGACTGTACCGGCTACATAGTAGCAGTATTTATTGAGATCTTGAATAGTATGGCAGTAGTGATTAAGAATACCATCTATTTTCGCCTTGTTCTCCTGAAAAAGCAGCATACCTTCACCCATCTCAGTGAGGCATTCCATTGAGATGATTTTGACCGGCTCATCAAAGGAATGAAACCGGTGGACTATATCGTAAAAATTATCAACGAGTATTTTATCGTGGTCATCGATAGCATCCCTACTAACTTCACGGATCAACTCATCCATCCCCGGCTTGGCGGAAGAGCTCAAAAGCTCAAAATAGGCGCTTATCAGTTGCCTTTTGTCTTCTATAGAGTGGTTTTTGGAGTCCTCTATTGTATCCATAAAACGGAGCAGAAGATACTGGTTTTCCACTTCTGCCTGTTTGTTGGCATCAAGCATCGGGATGCTCTTTGCAAAACTGCGGGAAACCCGGTTGAGGATATATCTGGAATCGATCTTAGATTTGTCCATTTATCAATAGGTGTTTTTATCAAATTTCGGTATTATACTGCCTAATCTTCAAAAAATGCAATCATTTTTCGTAAGTTTTTTATTAGCATTAATTTGGGAATTAGCGGAAATAGTTTTGGGATGGAATTTCGCCGCCCTCATCAAGCCTCGGGCTCGCAATGACAGGTGCAAAAGTGTCGGGTTTCTCCATTCGGCTGTCGCCGAATTCCGGAACCCAACCTGCGAAGCTACATGAATTATCGGGATTTAAAATCGCACTGACCAACCGGGGATTAGTTAGAAAGCCTTTCAATTATGAAAACTGTGGTCGCTACCGAGCTTAAAATGGTAGCACTGGTTGTCAGAATATTGCCCCAATCGCGATCCTTTTTTAGTTTAGCAGGTACCACTATAGCATCGCCGAGATCGGCGTATTTCCCCATAGCGCTCCGGCCATATACCACCTTGCCATCGGCTTTTACCAATCTTAATTCGGATTTTGCGGCGTTGGGCGCCATCCCGCCGGCATCCTCAACATACGATTTCACCCTTTTTTTCTTTGTGTAAGCGATGGTACCATTTGCCGCCACGGCGCCTATAACCTGTACGCCAGATGGAGTTGGCGGAATAAAAACGTAGTCTCCGTCTCTCAGCAGGATATCATCGGGTCCCCCGGGATTAGCCAGCAGCGCGGGCAGGTCGATAATAATCCTGTTTAGCCTGTTAAGATCGAAATCGGTTTTGACTTCGGGAATCAGCATTCCGGTGGAATCGTAACGGGTTTCACTGGTATTTTCGACAACCTGGTCGATATTTCTTCTGGCAACATCATTGGCTATTGATTTCCTCATAAAAATCGCTCCTTTAGGAAACGCATCGGGCATCAGACCGCCGGCGCGCTCGATAAGCTCAGCCAATGTCTCATTTTCACGGTTCAGAGCGTACTTACCCGGGAAGTATACTTCGCCATCGATTTGAACTAATCTTGTAGGACTCCAGTTAGGGATTTTCCGTATAAAAACATGGTCGTCTTCTTTCAGCAGAATATCGGAATCGGCATCCTCATTAATGAGGATATCCTCGAGGTTGATATAGACTATATCCGACGGTTTCCCGGGCTTAAAACGAGCGATTTCTGCCCTGAGCATGTAGGCGCTCTTTGATGGATTCCCTGCAAGAAATATCAAATCGGAGAGTCTCATATCATTGAAGAGCATGTAATCACCGGGATGTTTCACGGCGCCGTCAATCCTGACTTCTTTCTTTCTCATTATCTGGTTATAGGAGAACACTTCCAGATTATCGAAAGGTTTAAGAAGGATATTTTCGGTCGAATCCCCGGCAAGCGCTTTTTCGAGATTAATAGAAAGAACCGTCATAGTGCCATCATCGTGAGTTCGGAATAGATCGGCTCGCTGATAGTAGGTTCTATCCCTCAATTGTTCGCCATCGTTTATCAAATCGGATATACGCATGGAATCCTGCAGAGCGAATGTACCCGGATGCTTTACATGTCCCTTTATCTGCACCTTGTTTTCATAGGATTCGTATATTGATGGAATGCGGACTTTGTCGCCATCCTGCAGCATTACTTCACCATCTTTCGGATGTGGATTACCCTCCAGGCAGATGTTCATTAGAATCCTACCATCTTCTTCGGCGATCCTGTCTATGGTTACCGATTGTAGATAAGCAGTTGGGGTGAGGCCGCCGGCTATCTCTATCAAATCCTCGATTTTCTCGGAACCATGCAGTTGGTAAATCGCGGGTCGTTTCACTTCACCCTCTATACTGACCATCGGTCCGGAGACCGGTACGAAAATCACGTCGCCGGAAAGAAGTTTCAAATCGCCTCGTGTATCCCCTTTGAGCAGGAGATCGTATAGATCATACTCGAAAGTATCGCCATTTTGCCTGATAAGACGAATATTCCGTAAACTCCCGTTGTACGTGATGCCATCGGCTACATAGAGGCCGTGAAGCAATGTGGATAATGATGACACCGTGTATCCGCCGGGCTTTTTTACTTCACCCAACACATAGATTCTGATCTGCCGGAGTTTTCCCAATGAAACCGAAAGCTGATAATCGGAGTAATATTGATCAAGATTACTCCTGAGTCTGTGCTCGAATTGCTCCATGGTGTTCCCCAAAGCCATCACGCCTCCAACCTTCGGAATGTAAACCTTACCCTCGCGATCGACGGTCAACTCCAGTTCCTGATTGATCCGCCCCCAGATATATATCAAGACATGATCTCCCGGGCCCAAAGTGTAATCCGCAGGAGGCATGCCCATCATGTCGGTTGTGAATTTCATACTGGATTCACCGAATATATCGAATCCAAAGATATCGCTTCCTTCGTCCTTTTCTGGAGCGGTTGATTCGGTTTGCGGCGGAGCGGTATTTGCAGAATCATAGAGTTCAGGAGTGCTGAAAGATGAAACCTCTGCATCCAGAGGTATCCGCGCCTGGTTTTTCTGGTACTCCTTTAAGAGTTCTTCCTGTTCCGGGGTCAATTGGGCATAAACGGTAACAGCGCCAATTAATACGATTGATATTGCGAGCAAACTAAGTCTCATAAGGGGATCCTCTTTTGTATATTTATCATTAATTGCGCCGTTGCAAGAATCATGCCAGAAGCGGGCAAGACACCCGTCCCTAACCTGATTGGGTATATGGAGTTGCGGGTCCGTTATACGCGGTTGACGACTGTTTTTTTTCTCACCGGAATAAAATACCTATCGCCGCTCAAAATTTTCCCATTCCGGCGATAGGTATAAAACCGCAGATTTAGTTTAAGCTTTACTTTTATGGTGACGGGTAATCGAATACATAGATTCCGATTCCCGGAACGGATGCATACATAAAGCTATTAATGGAATCGTATATAATGTCCACACACGCGCTTTCTGTCGCATAGGCATCCACGCTGGCGAACGAACTCTTATCGACAACGATGACGCCATCGGTTCCGGCTGCGATCATAGCCGAATTACCGTAAACCCAGACTCCTCTTGCATCGGTGAAATCGGTCGTACTGCCGTAAAAACTGAGAGTCCATAGATCATTATAATCAACCACCTGCAATCCCGAACTGGTATTTGCCAGATAGGCTTTTTGAGAATTTAAGTATATACCCTTAGCAGCTGAAGGGAGCGAGTAGCCATTGACATAAGTCATATTATAAGTGTCGGTGGCGTCAACTATGACAAAACCGTCATTTTCAGTCGCTCCCATTACATATAGATTCCCTGGATTATAGATCTTTACGTCATTGAATCCGGTTATTCCGTTGTAATTCGACATCCAGTAGAGACTCCAGGGGGACATAATATCAATCGCCTGCAGACCGTCGCTGGAAGTACCGACGAATGCAGTTCCTTCCATCGCAGCGACCGACAAACATTGACCTGAGATGCTGATACTGGAGTTCACCTGTGCATTGCCATACTCGTCGATATTCAACGAAACGAATTTGTTATCGGTAACGATTATTACCTGGTCATTATAATCGTTGGCGACAGAAACGTCTCGAATCACTTCAGTTGGATGCTGATAGGAATCGACTTCTTCCGGCGAGGATGGAATCGATACATCAAAAACGCGCAGATATCTGCCGTCGGTCGCCAGTAGCAATTCGGATTTCATCGCCATTCTTCCGTACTGATTGTCGCCGCTATCTCGTTTGATGATTCCTCGGAAATAAAGGGGTCCGGTGAGATCGACATAGCCCGAATCCGGATCGGATATATCGGAATAGCCGTTGGAGTTAAACGCCTTCAACTTGTATCGATACCAATCTTCGGATGAAATATTGACATCCTCATGATAATTGGTGGTGGCTGGTACCGAAGCTACGTATTCGTAAGCGGTATCGC
>WJIR01000079.1 GCA_014730175.1 Candidatus Zixiibacteriota bacterium | reverse complement strand
GGCAACCTAGCGCAACGATGGACTCCCTCATCCCCTGACCCCTTCTCCCACTGAATGGGAGAAGGGGAACTTTTGAATAGTCATCGGTGCAGATAATCGAAATATTTCGATCTATCAATCCGTATTTCCCTCTCCCTGACGAGGGAGAGGGTGGATTCGCCGCAGAGGATATAAAAACGTAGGGTGGGTCGCCATTGTCATAAAAAATGTAGTAATTAATCACACACTTTAAGCAGATGTAATCTCCGAAGTATAATCTATTTGACCCACCATTTATGAATCAATCGAATAGGTGGGTCGAATCGTGGACATCTCGCTGGCAATGATGACAACCAGCAACGAACATCTCTACAGCCTTGGTCATTGCATTGACCCACCCTACGAAAAATCATTTCTCCCTTTCCCTCTCGTTAGCGGGAGAGGGTGTCCCGCGAAACGCGGGACGGGTGAGGGTGTTAATCCTTATTTCCCTTTCCCTGACGAGGGAGAGGGTGAGGTTGTTGATAAACGGGAAAGCTTGGATAAATTTTTGAGACCCCATGTTTTAACACGGGAGAGTCACTATTTTTTTAATAACGACGGATTTTAACCCGTCCTGCATTAAAAAAGCCCCCGCGTTGCGGGGGCAAAACAGATGCATGGGCGTATTCCTACATCCCTTTACCGGTTATCATTACAATTACTGTCTTAAACATTATTTTAATATCCCGCAGGATATTCCATCGTTTTATATAATCTATATCGAAGCTTACCTTTCGACGAACATCATCAGTCGTCTGGTCATACCCATTTTCCACTTGAGCCAATCCGGTGATGCCGGGCTTAACCTCTAGTCTGGTTTGGTAGGATTCGATCTCTTTAGACAGTTTTTCTACGAAAAACGGCCGTTCCGGTCTGGGACCGACCAAACTCATATCCCCTTTCAGGACATTGATTAACTGGGGGATCTCATCGAGGCGGGAAATCCTGAGGAAACGTCCCAGTTTAGTGATTCTGGAATCGTTTTTACTCGCCCATACAGGACCCGACTGTTTTTCGGCGTCATTGCGCATGGTTCTGAATTTAAGGATTACAAACGGCTTACCGGCTGAATTATCCTTTCTTCTGTCAGTCTTTCGGTCGCTGTTTACCGGTACTGCATTCATTCTCCTCCGTTCACCTCTTCTGCGGTTTATGCCGACTCGTAACTGCTTGAAAAACACCGGTCCCGGAGAGTCCAGTTTAATCAATATCGGTAGAATTAAAAATACCGGCAAACAAAGCAGCAAACCTACCGAAGCGCCGGCTAAATCTATAATTCGCTTTAGGATCTGGGATAAAACCGTTTTATTTAATAGTCTATCGGCAAAATCCATTGCTCTGCGCGGGATTTCCATTGAAACCGCGATAACCATAGCGAGGATCAGGTGCGAAAATATATGTTCACTAATTAATCTATAACCGCTAACCGCCAGTATGCGAAACGAATTCAGGGCTCCATTCGAGGATTTCTTATTCGATAAGTTAGAGTAATCCCTCTCAGAAACAGCTATCGAACCTGAGTAATCAACTGAATTGTATTTTCGATTCAGCGCTCTTGTTTTGATTCCCATTTATGATTCCCCCTTGATTGTGATTTAGTCCGGGAATTTCGGTTTTACAGTCGGTTAAACATTAGCGCAAGGGGATTGCCATTGATGCGAGAAACTTTCGATACTGAATTCTACGGCTCTGATGGCGGTCAAATGGCTATTTTAAGCGGTTTTTCGTGATGGGAAACAATATTTGCGATGCGAAAAATTGAAATATGTATCGAATGTGAAAGCTAAATCATTGATTTATAATGCAACTCGTTGCACATATTAGCCGCTGTACTGAGTGACAACCTGGGTATGATTAAGTGGAATTATAGATTTTTTATAACTTTAATCACCGATGTGGCATCGGTCATAATATAGAAATGGAGACATTTCACGCCATGTTCCATTAGTTCTTTGCACTGCTTTACAGCCCAGTTCCTGCCGATTTCTCTGACATGTTTTCTATTCTCCATGATTTCATCAACCAGTTCTTCGGGGAGATTTACAAAGAATTTTTTCGGGATGCTGGTCAGTTGAGAAACCTTATTAATGATTTTAATACCGGGGATAATGGGCACCGTTATTCCGACCTCCTGACATTTTTTCACGAAATCGAAATAAGCGCTGTTATCGAATAGCATCTGGGTAACGATATAGTCCGCCCCCTTTTCGACCTTTCTTTTCAGATGCATTAAATCCGTTTTATAATTGGGAGATTCGTAATGTTTTTCCGGATAACCGCCGACCCCTATACAAATCGGCATCGGTTCGGCATTGGAAATAGACTCTATATATTTACCATTTTTGAGATCGTTAAGTTGTTCTACCAAGTCTATAGCATAGACATTTGCCGAACGGTTGAAATCCCTGGGCGGCTTGTAGTTAATCTCATCCCCTCTTACAGCAAGAACGTTATGGATTCCGAGATAATTCAGTTCGATCATCGCATCCTCGGTTTCCTCCTTGGTGAATCCTCGGCAGAGAAGATGAGCTACGGTGTCAATATTATATCGATTCTGGATAATCCCGCAAATACTAATAGTGCCGGGGCGCTTTTTCCTTATCCTCCTTCTTACCATTCCGTCATTGAGCTCTTCGTAATAAGCCTCTGCGGAATGGCTGGTTACATCAATAAAGGGGGGTTCGTATGGATAAATCTGCTCAACGATATCCAAAATATCTTTTACGCTTTTCCCTCTGGCGGGAGGGATAATTTCATAGCTGAATAAAGGGTTTCGTGCGTTTTCAAGATGTTCGATTACATACATATAATAAAGTCCTCTAAAGCATTCAAATTAGGTTGACAAGGATCAACTATCTTTTTCGTCAGGATCATAAATTAAGTTCGGAGCAAGCCATTTCTCGACCTCCTTTACCGTCATTCCCTTACGCTCCGCATAGTCGATTATCTGATCTTTTTCCAGTTTGCCAAGATTGAAATAATGGGATTGGGGATTTGCGAAATACCATCCGCTTACCGATGCAGGGGGGCTCATGGCGAATGTTTGTGTAAGTCTGACATCGATATTCCCTTGAGCATCAACAAGCGAAAATAGTATTTCTTTTTCGGTATGGTCGGGGCAGGTCGGGTAGCCGGGAGCGGGACGGATTCCGGAATACTCTTCATCGATTAATTCCTTGTTGGTGAACTTCTCATCCGGCGAATAGCCCCATATCTCTTTGCGCACCTGTTCATGCATTTTCTCGGCATACGCCTCGGCTAACCTTGTTGCCAAACCTTTGAGCATGATGCTGCTGTAATCATCATTATCCTTTTCGAACTGCCGCGATACTGCGCTGACTCCGAATCCGGCCGAAACCACAAAGGCGCCGATGTAATCTTCAATTCCGGTCTCCTTTGGAGCGATGAAATCGGCTAAGCTGGCGTTCGGTTTTCCGGATGATTTCTGTTCCTGCTGTCTCAGGCAATGCATCACGGCTAATGTTTCTTTGCGGTCGTCACCGACATAAATTTCGATATCCTCGCCGATTGCATTCGCCGGGAACATCCCCACCACTCCACGGACAGTTATCAGTTTCTCATCGATAATTCGCTGGAGCATCTTTTTGGCGTCATTTATCAACTCGGTTGCCTGCTCACCGACTTTCTCATCATCGAGAAGATCCGGATACCTACCCCTCATTCTCCAGATACGGAAAAAGGGCGTCCAATCGATATATGCCAGTAACTCCTCAACAGGCGTATCCTCAAATACAGTAACTCCCATTACCTCCGGACGTTTGGCGGAATAGCCGTCCCACTGGATCTGCTCCTTGTTTTCGCACGCTTTTTTAAAGGGTATCAGTTCAGCAGCTTCTCTCCGCTTTTTATGGTCATCCCTTAGCTGGCTGTAAAGGCTGCTTATTTTGGTTTCCAATTCCGGGCGGTTTTCGTCGCTCAGAAGATCACCAACCACGTTTACGCTACGGGAAGCATCGAGGACATGGATTGTCGTTCCACTGTAACTTGGTTCGATTTTTACCGCGGTGTGAATCCGGGACGTGGTAGCGCCGCCGATTAAAAGCGGCAATTGAAATTTCTGCCTTTCCATTTCAGAGGCTACATGCACCATTTCATCAAGGGAGGGCGTTATCAATCCACTTAATCCTATGATATCGACTTTTTCCTTCTGCGCTGTTTCCAGTATTTTATCGGATGGTACCATAACACCCAGATCGATAACGTCATAATTGTTACATCGTAGGACAACGCCAACTATATTTTTGCCGATATCGTGAACATCTCCTTTGACTGTCGCAAGAAGTATCTTCCCTTTTGCTTTTTGGGGGCTATCCAGTTTATCCGCCTCCAGATAAGGCTGAAGATAAGCGACCGCCTTTTTCATGACGCGCGCGCTCTTAACAACCTGAGGTAGGAACATTTTGCCTGCTCCGAAAAGGTCTCCGACTATGTTCATGCCATCCATCAACGGTCCCTCGATTACCTGCAAAGCTTTTTCATGCTTACCCAGAGCTTCCTCAACATCCTTCTCGATGAACTCATCGATACCGTGAACCAGCGAGTGAGAAAGACGTTCTTCGACCGACTCTTCGCGCCATGACATATCTACAACTTTTTTCTTGCCCTTACCCTTGACCCGGGAAGCGAGGTCGAGTAGTTCTTCGGTGGGATTATCGACCCGGTTAAGCAGTACATCCTCGACTACCTTTAGCTGATCTTCAGGTATCTCATCATAAACGGTAAGTTGCCCGGCGTTAACGATTCCCATATCCATACCGACTTTGATTGCATGGTAAAGGAACACCGAATGCATAATCTCTCTGATGGCATCATTACCACGGAATGAAAAAGACAGATTGCTGACGCCGCCGCTTACCAGAGCATAAGGGAGTGTTTTCTTGATAGTTCGGCATGCTTCGATATAATCAACCGCGTAGTTGTCGTGTTCTTTTATTCCGGTGGCGATCGCAAATACATTGGGATCAAAAATTATATCCTGCGGCGGAAATCCGATCTCCTCGGTTAGGATCTTATACGACCGTTTACAAATCTCCACCTTGCGATCGTAGGAATCAGCCTGACCATCTTCATCGAAAGCCATGACGATAGTGGCAGCTCCGTATCGTTTCAACAGAGATGCTCTTCGTTTAAATTCCTCTACGCCATCCTTCATGCTGATCGAATTAACCACGCCCTTACCCTGCAGGCATTTCAGCCCTTCTTCGATCACCTCCCACTTGGAGGAATCAACCATCACCGGCACCCGGCTTATCTCCGGATCCGATGCCAGCATGTTGAGGAATTCCACCATTGCTTTCTGAGAATCGAGCATCGCTTCATCCATGTTCACATCGATTATCTGAGCGCCGTTTTGAACCTGTTGACTGGCAACTTCGGTGGCTTCTTCATATTTCTCAGCTTTGATAAGGCGCGCGAATTTCTTTGAACCCGTTACATTGGTTCTCTCGCCGACATTAACAAAAAGGGAGTCAGGACGGATATGCAGCGGTTCCAGTCCGCTGAGGGTGGTATGAGTATCTGCTTCGGGAATCTTCCTCGGTTTTATCCCGTATACCGATTTTGCTATCTCACGGATGTGATCGGGAGTCGATCCGCAGCATCCGCCTACGATGTTAACCAAGCCGGCTTCGGCGAATTCCTTTAGAGCTTCCGCCATATATTCCGGAGTGTCATCATATTCGCCGAACTCGTTAGGGAGTCCCGCATTGGGATATACCGAAACGAAAGTATCGGCAACCTTGGAGACTTCCTCCAAATGCGGACGAAGCGCTTTGGCGCCCAACGCGCAGTTAAATCCCACGCATAATGGATTACTGTGCGCAACCGATATCCAGAACGCCTCAGGAGTCTGCCCCGAGAGGGTACGCCCGCTAGCGTCTGTTATTGTTCCGGATATCCAGATAGGAATATCGGATTCTCTTTCGCCTAAAATCTGTTGGATTGCGAAAAGCGCAGCCTTACCGTTGAGAGTGTCGAAAATAGTTTCCACCAGCAGAATATCAACTCCGCCATCGATCAGACCATTAACGGCTTCGGCGTAATTATCGCTCATCTGGTCGAATGTAACCGCTCTGTAGCCCGGTTGGTTTACATCGGGTGAAATCGAACAGGTTTTGTTGGTTGGTCCCAGGCTTCCGGCAATAAAGCGCGGTTTATCCGGCTCTCGTTCGGTAATCTCGTCAACGGCCTCCCGCGCAATTTTTGCGGCGGCGAGATTGATATCATAAACATGCTTTTCGGTCTGATAATCCGATTGCGAAATGGCGGTGGCATTGAAAGTATTGGTTTCGATTATGTCCGCACCCGCCTTTAGATTCGCCGAATGGATTTCCCTGATTATATCCGGTTTGGTTAAGCACAGGATATCGTTGTTGCCTTTGAGATCACAGGGATGGTCGGCAAAACGCTCTCCGCGATAATCTTCTTCCTCAAGCTTATAGGATTGAATCATGGTTCCCATCGCTCCGTCGAGTGTCATGATTCTTTCCTTCAATATCGAAATAATTTGTTCTCTTTTACTCTGTCGCATATCGTTAATAAATCCTATTAATCGTTAAATTGTTCATATCCCCGCGACCTAATTGGAAAAAACATGCAATTAATATAGGGAATGATTTTCCAATATCAAGAGATTTGATAAATAATAGTAGCCTGTATTATTCAAAAATTTTCTAATCGGTAGCCGAAGCCCTGCGCTTCGGGAGTCGAATGGAAGTAGAGCATCTAAGGATTGGAATTGAAAATTGTATCCCCCACCTTTATTCCCAGTTTTTCTTTAACCCATCGCAAGGAACGGAATGTCTGAATGGCAACTACCAGATACCATAGTCCGAGAACGGGACCCAGGTCAAGTAAGCCAGATTGTCCGGGAGGGATTGGGAATGAATAAAGGTTCAATCCCAGAAGAAATACCGATATGACTATGCCGGCGCCGCCGAAAACCATTCCGAATCTGGGATGCCTCAGCATGTTGATAGCGAAAAGAAGCGAACCGGCGCATAGATAAAAATCCCAGGAGATATCCAATCCTAAATGAACTTTGTCCACACTTCTCCATATCCAGTTAAGCATATCCCTGGTCGGTTCATCACCGGTATCCGACAGGTAATCCCGCATGGTCTGTTTTACTGCAAGCTGAACGATAACCATCATGTTAAAAATCGCGCTGGCGATTATGTTGAATACCGCTGCAATCAGAACCGTAACCGTCTTCCGGTTCAGCGCCAAAAGATGGTAAAGTCCGATACTCGCTACAGCCAGGAAGAATCCGAACAAACCGACCAGAATCAATCCTGCGAAAAGCGGTACGTTGATAGTTATCATCACCGGATATATCAAGGAAGCCAAAAGCCCGCAATAAGCCCCGGTCTTAATCCATCGATATTGAAGATTAGAATTCATTCTTCCATCACTTTTTTGCATTCAAGTGTGGCATTTTGATGTTTCCAATCAAACGACTCGCAACTCTCTCGAATAGTTGGGTTGTTTCATTGGCTTTTTCCTTACCGCAACTTTAAGGTGCGTTTTCAGGCAGCCTGAGGTTTCGATCCATTACGCACCGTCAGCGTCGGGAGACGCCGGACGGTGAAATGCTGAATAAATTATGTTATCGGTTCAAAGCGTGCCTGGAAGAAACGCAGGTATTCCGGTTCGTAGGTGAATTTTAAGCCCTTAACTTTATCTCGATTGTCGAATACTTCCAGAATCGCTTCGGCAGTAACATCCATGTGTGCCTGTGTATATACTCGCCTCGGAACCGTCAACCGCACTAACTCCAGCGCCGGTCTGCGGTTTTTTCCGGTCCTGGGGTCGCGTCCCGCGGAAACATTACCACGCTCCATGGAACGAACACCGGATTCAACGAATATCTGCGCCGCCAGCGTTTGAGCCGGGAATTCATCCTGATCGATATGCGGAAGGAAACGTCTTGCATCCAGGAATACGCCGTGCGTACCGATAGGAACGATAATCGGAATATCCCAACCGAGGACCTTTTCACCGAGATACTGTACCTGTCCGATTCGCGCCTTTATATGCTCGTATTCCACCGATTCCTCAAGCCCGCGCGCTACCGCTTCCATATCACGGCCTGCCATACCACCATAAGTATGGAGTCCTTCATAAACCACAACCATGTTCTGAGCTTTCTTATAAAGCTCCTCGTCATTCACCGCCAGAAAACCACCGATATTAACCAGGCAGTCTTTTTTCGCCGACATGGTGCAGCCATCGGTTAGATCACAAATCTCCCGGATTATCTCGGCAATAGTCTTGTCCTGATAGCCGGGTTCGCGTTCTTTGATCAGATAAGCGTTCTCGGCAACCCTGGTGGCATCATGGATTATCGGTATTCCATATTTATGACTCATCTCCCGGACTTCCTTCAGGTTGCCCAGTGAAATCGGCTGACCTCCTGCCATATTAACCGCGGTCGCCATGGAAATATACGGGACTTTCTCCGCACCAACCTTTTTGATAAGGTCTTCCAGTTTCTGCAGGTCTATATCAGCCTTAAAAGGGTGTTCGTTTGTGGGATCATGCGCCTCGTCGATAATTACATCAACAAAGTTACCGCCTGCTAACTCCTGATGAAGGCGTGTGGTGGTGAAATACATATTACCCGGAATATAATCGCCATCTTTTATGAGGATTTGCGATATGATATGTTCGGCGGCGCGTCCCTGATGAGTGGGTACTATCCACTTATATCCGTAATATTTACGGATAACATCTTCGAGATGATAAAAATTCCTGCTGCCGGCATAGGCTTCGTCGCCAAGCATCATCCCCGCCCACTGATGGTCCGACATCGCCGATGTGCCCGAATCGGTCAGAAGGTCGATGTAAACATCTTCCGATTTCAGCAAAAATGTGTTATAACCCGCTTCTTCGATACATTTAAGGCGGTAATCCCGGGTGGTCATCTTTATCGGTTCGACCACTTTTATCTTAAATGGTTCCGCCCATGATTTTTTGGTTGGTCTCTCTGCCATTTATATCTCCTTCAAACATCTTTTATTTCGAACATTCATATTGCGAATTAATTCACAAATTCGCAAGTAAATTTTGCTTGCGAAACTATCCATATTATGTTTTAATGAGGATTACACCGGAGGGGTGGCCGAGTGGCTGAAGGCAGCTGCCTGCTAAGCAGTTATAGGGTTACACCTATCCAGGGTTCGAATCCCTGCCCCTCCGTTTTTAAATGAGAAAGTAAATTAACTCAGGGGACATCCTATAGATGCTAGAGACTCCTTACAACACCACCTCCAATCCCTCGAAACGAACCTTTTACAGCCGGAAGTTCGGCGTTCCCCATCCGATGTTGCTAAACTTATATCCGATGACTTCATCGAACTCGGCAGTTCCGGTAATTTCTTCAACAAAAAGCAGTTATCTGAGCGGGTTGCGGATGAGCCGGAAAGCAGTTTCGATATATCCCATTCTAAAATAACTATGCTCTCGCTAATTCCTTACGTTTCTCTTCCAGGCCATCCATAATCTGATTCCATGAATCGATAAAAGCCTGTACGCCGTCTTTCTGCAGCTTATCGGTTACGTCTTTCATGCTGATTCCCAGTTTCTCGACTGCTTGAATAGTTTCGTAGGCGTTATGGAAGTCTTCTTCTACGGTGTTTGCAGCTTTGCCGTGGTCACGGAAAGCGTCAATAGTATTCGGCGGTAGAGTGTTTATAACATCCTTGCCGATCAGCGGCTCCACATAAAGCAGATCGTGGTAGTCGGGATTCTTTGTGCTGGTGCTCGCCCATAGCGGTCTCTGTGATTTGGCGCCTTCACGCTGCAGTTTTTCGAATCGCTCGGTATGAAAATCCCTGAGATAATCCTTGTATGCGATCTTCGCGTATGCAACCGCGGTTTTACCCAGCAGACGTTTCGCTTCTTCGGTGCCCAGTTTTTCCAATTCTTTATCAACATAGGTGTCAATTCTACTCAGGAAGAAACTGGCAACCGACGAGATTCGGTCGATAGGTTTGCCCTCTTTTAGCCTGTTTTCCAGCGCTTTAAGATAGGCGGCTCGCACCTGCGCGTAATAATCGTGGGAAAATAGAAGCGTGATGTTGACGTTAAAACCTTCTGTCAGTAGATGTTCAATTGCCGGAATCCCCTCGGATGTGCCGGGGACTTTAATTAACAGATTGGGACGGCTTACCTTCTCCCAGAGTCGCTTGGCTTCTTTGATGGTTTCTTCGGTATCGAAAGCGAGATTCGGCGATACTTCCAGCGATATGAAACCATCGTAGCCTTTGGAAGCATCATAAACAGGCCTGAGATGGTCGGCAGCCGCCTGGATATCCTCAACCGCCAGAGTTTCGTAAATTTCTCCGGTCGATAAACCGGCTTTGGCGAGTCTTTCCAGCGCTTCCTGGTAGTCTCCGCTTTTGACCATTGCTTTATGGAAAATGGATGGGTTTGAGGTCATTCCGGTGATAGCGTCTTCATCTATTAGACGGTCCAGCTCGCCCGACTCTATCATACTCCTGGTGATATAATCCATCCAGGTGCTTTGTCCATATCTATTTAATTCTTTGAGAGGATTAGACATTACTAATTAAACTCCTTGTGTATCGTAAATTAACAGATTTTTCAAAACGTATAATCATGACGCCCCTGACCCAACGTTTAAAAGTCCACAAAAGCCGTCGGGTTCCTAATTATAATAATTTTCGCTGGAATTCCAATATAAATCATACATTTTCGCTAACCCCGATTATTCAAAAATTTCCTAACCGGTAGCGGAAGCACGCCAGAGGCGCATAAGCCTTCGGCTATGGTTTACCGGCTTTTATGAATTATACGGACTAAAGGGAATAAAGCAATCCCCTTCACTATTGGAATAAGAAGGGGATTGACTTTCTGCGCAGTATAGTTAATCCTTCAATTAGTACAGCTTACTTAACTCACGCGGTTCAATTTATTTGTTTCAATGCTCCTCATTTCAACAGTGTCATCCGCTTCGTTATAATACTTTCCCCGGTTTGCAGTTTGTAAAAGTATATCCCGCTGGAATAACCGGAGGCATCCCAATTAATCGAGTGATTGCCCGATTCCATATATCCATCCACAAGCACCGTTATCCTTTGACCGCGTAAATTGTATATCTCCAATCGCACATCGGTTGAAGTCGGAAGTTGGAAATTGATATTGGTTTCGGCATTAAATGGATTCGGGTAGGATTCCATCGTTAAACTCGAAACCTGCGCGTATTCTTCATACTGCAGCCAACCTCGCAATCTCCAGCTATCCGCATCTCCCCCGGCAGGGCTTATCACTGTAAAGGGGAATGATGCCTGGCTTACCACTGTGGATGGATAAACTCCGCAATTAGCTATATAGAGATAATCGCCCAACGGGGCATAATGCGGGACATTTTGCACTATATATGGCATGGTTATAGACTGATTAGCCTCCAGGGGAACATTCATATACCTTTTAACCGGACCATAAATGCCTATCTCCGGTACATCCAGCATCAACCAGACATCGGTGGATTGAGGTTCATCCAGATTATTGCTCAGTATACCGGTATATAAGAAGGCGCCACCGGCTGGAACGGTTATCGGAGGATTGTATGGTTCCATGGCGATATTAAGCGCCGGTAACTCCTGTTCATAACAAGCGCTGTGACGAAGATCATGTCGGAACATCATCCAGCCGTCGCCCGTACCGGAGCCCGCATCAATCATATAAGCGCGCCCGTGATTATAGGTGGAGGGATTAGTGGTGTAACCTCCCACGACGAATATATCCAGATCACCATCGCTATCGAAATCAGCGATCACCGGAGCGTGATCGATCCCAAAAGTTTGCCCGTAGTGAGCTTCCAGATCCAGTGTCCAGACTACGCTTCCGTCATCCCCCTTCAACACAGTCAATATTCCACTATCATCGCCGAATGCTATATCGAGAACACCGTCGCCGTCCAGATCGGCGATTGCAGCCCCCCGGAAAATTCCCGAACTCGCATAATAGGTCCAGAGAGTGCCTCCGGTATAAGTCAATGCGCGGACCATGTTGTAAGAAAAGAATACTATTTCCAGATGCCCGTCGTTGTTTAGATCAGCGATGGATGTAGGAGCGCCGACATAATACATGGCGGAATGCTGCCATTCCAGGCTGCCATCTTCACCGTTGAAGAGGTACACATTACCGTCATAACATCCCACTGCTATCTCCGGTTTTCCGTCCTCATCAACATCGGCGAATGATCCCCCGTGATACATATAATCCTGCGGGACATCGGAATACCATAGCGTGGAACCGTTGTCACCCCGTAGCGCGTAAACCCTGCAATCCCCTGCCCATTGCGTAACCACGATATCCAACTGACCATCATTGTCCAAATCGAGAATATTGGGACCGGATTGGATATAACTGTCATTGCCCAGATTTATCTGCCAGTTGATATTACCATTTTCGCCGTCAAAGCAGAAGACATTCCCATAAAATGTCCCCAGTATAATTTCCGGTTTACCATCATTATCCACATCCGCAATTGCCGGAGGGGAATCGATACAATTCGGGTACCCCGTCGATGCAGACCATTCGATAGCGCCGGTTTCGCCGTTGAAACAGTAAACATGATACGGGGATGAAGTCGGTGCAATGACCTCCAACTCGCCATCGAGATCAACATCGGCGATAGCCGATGACGCGTCATTGCAGCCATTGGTCAAATAGCTCCAGTGCAACGAACCATCCTCGGCATTTAAAGTATATATGCTTTCATCATTGAAATAAGTACCGAAAACAATCTCGAGCATTCCATCACCATCGATATCTTCGGTGGCTCCGGAACCGAGCGAGGGAGCGTCGAGATCATACCACCACTGAATCTCGGGAATGTCGAAATTAGCCTGCGAAGGAGATTGCTGTTTGATCTCAGACGTTTGGACTCTGGGATGCGAGCGATACATACGAAAGTTGTCGTTTTGAGAAGAAAAAACGGGAGATTTTAGGAAAAACGCCAGAATAACAATCAGAGCTATCAGGGACACCGTATTACGCATGAGGAAACCTCCTGGGAAGGAAAGATTTATATCTGATGAGGACCACTACTTTTCGGTATTGAGATGGAATTCTATTATAAATATAAGTATTTTGGCTTAGAAGTCAAGCCCGGAAATTATATAACAATACGTGCGAGTGTATGTCGGCGCAAACCTCTACGCTGCCGTTCAGCGCAGTAGGTCGTGTTCGGAATTCGGCGGCAGCCGAATGGAGAAACCCAACACTACTCAAAGTGCTGGTCGGGTTGCCTGACCTGACCGCTTTCAGCGAAAACCTGTAGCCGAAGGCTTGTCCTTCGGGGATCATCAAATCGGTAGGCCAGGGACTTATCCACCTGACATCGGTGCCATGGGTAGGTCGGTAGCTTGCTGCCGACATTAATTCCCCTCTCGAGAGGGGTGGATTCGCACCGCGAGACGCGGGGCGAAGACGGGGTGTGTTTCTGTTTTCACAAAGGTGGCATGCTTAACTCGAAGCCGAAGGCGGAAAGATAAGCATGTTTTTTGTCTAACCTAAGAGGCGTCAGGTTAGGGGACCTGACGCCACATTTTTGTGCTGCAGGGTGGACTCACCCAACAGCACTGGCGAAAAATTCGGAAGGTCGGACACTTGTAAGACTCTGGCGTAATCCTGTCCGACATGATATATCCGCAGCCAAAGGCTTGCCCGCCTTCAGAGTGTTTGTGCGCCTCTGGCGTGCTTGTCCTTTGGTGATGGATTTCCTCTAAGAGCTTCGCTATGCGCCCGAGCTTTTTTCTACTCCACCTTCCGTTTCCATTTGGTTCCGGATTTGGTATCCTCCAAAATGATACCTTGTGTTAATAACTGGTCGCGGATACGGTCGGCTTCCTCGAAATTCTTATTCCTGCGCGCATCGACACGCGCCTGAATCAAGCGTTCCACCTCCTCATCGATGATTTTGGCTTCCTCCGGCGGCTTTACAAACGCCAGCACCGAATCGAAACCATCAAGCGCCTTTAGGAGAATCTTCTTATCGTCCTCGCTTAAACCGACTTCCGCCATCACCCTGTTCGCCGCCTTCACCATATCGAAAACCGCCGCTAAGGCAGGCGATATATTAAGATCATCATCCAACGCCGAGGTAAACTTTTCTTCAGCCTCATGCGTAATCGAACCGATCTGTCCGCCGGAATCCCCCCCTGAGGATTCTTCTACATTAGTATAGAAATCCCACAGCCTCTGCAAGGAAGCTAATGCAGCATTGACCCCATCGAATGTGAAATTTAACTGCTGGCGATAATGAGTCGCTATCAGCACATAACGAACCGCCATAGGATGCAATCCCTGATCAATAAGATCTTTCAACGTGTAGAAATTGTTGAAAGATTTCGCCATTTTCTTCCCTTCCACCATCAGGTGGGCGTTATGCAGCCAGTAGTTGACGAATCTCTTGCCAGTAGCCGCTTCCGACTGAGCGATCTCGTTTTCGTGATGCGGAAACATATTGTCTACGCCGCCGCAATGTATATCGAATGTCTCCCCGAGATATTTCATACTCATTGCGGAACATTCGATATGCCAACCCGGGCGCCCTTTTCCCAGTTCGGTTTCCCAGTATACATCGCCGTCGTCCTCATCCCAGCCTTTCCACAATGCGAAATCAGCGGCGGTTTCCTTTTCATATTCCTCGGCATCTATTCGCGCTCCGGTTTTGAGATCCTCCAGCTTCATTCCGGATAATTTCCCGTAGTTGGGAAATTCGGTGATACGGTAGTAAATTGAATCACCCATGCGATAAGCTACTCCTTTATCCAGAAGCCGCTTAACCAAATCCACCATTTCCTTGATATGAGTGGTGGCTTCGGGGTAATGAGTGGCTCGCGCGATTTTAAGGGTATCCAAATCTTCGAAAAATGCATCCTTAAATACTTTAGTATATTCAGCGAGGCTGATCCCCTTAGTATTACAGCCTTTAATGGTCTTGTCATCGATGTCAGTGAGATTCATCACCTGAGTAACTTCAAATCCCCTGTAAAGCAGGTATCGGCGAAGTAAATCCTCAAAAATATAAGCGCGGAAATTGCCGATATGCGCATAGTCATAAACGGTTGGCCCGCATGTATATAAGCCTACATAACCCTCTTTTATCGGCTTAAATTCCTCTTTTCGTCTGTTATAAGTATTATAAAACTGTATTCCCATGATTCACCTTTTATTTTAACCTTAAATCAATATCCTGATTAATATTCTATTGGGTTCCCAACCTACATTAAATATCAAAACCACGCGGATTCTAACTTGCTCGTCTTAGGTTCGGAACCCTGTCTACATCGCTCGATAATCTGATAACAAAACATCTGTATCAATACATCCTCAGGTGAAATCTACTATGTATCACATCGGGTTTTTAATCATAGATTTAACGGCAGCAGGTCGGAACCTTAGCGGATTCGACAGTTAACCTTGTGCGGTATAAAGTAATCCAACAATATACCATACGGAATAAGCGCTGCTTGTTTGCTATGAACCCACTACAGCAGTCAGTATGATATTCCCGAATCCCTCAATTTAAATCCATCCACTCTGGTTGTCAACCACCAAGTTCAAGCAGGTTCTTAATCTCAGTCACGCTGTTAACCGATGGATATTTCTCAATCTCCGGCGGATATTCCCTCCCCGGTTTTATCCGCAGAATACCTTTTAAACCGATCTCCTCCGGTCCCTGCACATCCTCAAGAAATCTGTCACCGACGAAAACCGCTTCTTCTACATTGCAGCCTGCAATCTCCAACCCGGTTATATACATATCAGGATGCGGTTTGCGTACTCCTATTTCACATGAAAATACCATCCCATCGATATATGGAAGAATGTGATACCGGCGCAATTCCTTGAGATGTAAATACGCCGGAAATACCGAGTTACTCACGATAACTAATGTTAATCCCAATGACTTAAGCTCCCTGAGTGTTTCCGATGCTCCCTCCAGTTCTTCAACATCATCGGAAATAGGCTGATAATATGCCTGAATAAAATCAAAAACGAGATCCTTATCGGTGGATAGTTCTAATCTGCGGAAAGCCTCAACAACCGCCTCCTGGAAATTGACCTCGATCAACTCATCCCTTCCTTCTTCAGACCACTGTGTATAAACTTCGTGGAAAACTCTTCCGCAAGTTTCTATGGGAGGTGCAGTTATAGAATTCTCCATCAGAAATTGGTAACCGCCAATCATCCCGCGACGGGCAATCTCCTGCCACTCGAATTTTTCGTATTCCAAAAGAGTCGATCCCAGATCGAATAGTATCGCTTTTATTTCACTCATTTTTTCTTTCCAGAGCCATTTTAACGATTATATCAATCAGATCATCAAAGTCATACCCGATAGCTTTCATCGCTTTGGGAACCAAAGAAGTTGGCGTCATTCCCGGTAACGTATTGACTTCCAGACAGTAAAGTGAATTATCGTTATCAAGACGGAAGTCGACTCGACCGTAATCACGACACCCCAAGATCTCAAATGCCTGTCGGCCGTAAAATATACATTTTTCAGCAACCCTTTTGGGTATATCCGCAGGGCAGAAATATTTGGACTTGCCGGAAGTATATTTACATTTATAATCATACAAGCCGCCTTCCGGAACTATCTCAATCACCGGAAGGTCATAATTGCCAACAACTGCAACTGTCAACTCCCTACCATAGATATATGTTTCCACCAGAACTTTATTATCGTATTCGAATGCTGTCCTCAATGCTTCCTCTATCCGATTTTTACTTTTAACTATTGAAAGCCCGACCGTCGAGCCTTGGGCATTCGGTTTTATGACTGCCGGTATACCGATTTCGGTTTCTATCCGTTTTACGGTCTCCTTTACATTTTTTAATGCATCCCGTTGAAAGGCAATCCATTCCGGCGTGGGTATTCCCTGCGATTTGAAAATCATCTTGGAAAAAGCCTTATCCATCGCCGCCGCCGATGCCAGTACATCCGAACCGGTGAAAGAAACGCCGCCAAGATTTAGTAATGCCTGAATAGTACCATCCTCTCCATGCCCGCCATGCAGCCCGATAAATACCACATCTACATCCTGAAGTTCTCCTGAATTCAATTTAACGGACAAATAGCGGTCATCCAACTTACTGAGCGATTTTGATTCAGGAGGGATCAATCCGACATCGAATCCCTTAGAAACATCAATTTTCTTCAGTCCACCAGCGGTATCGATCGGGATTACATCGTATCCCTTATTCTGCAGCGCTTCGGCAATCTGAAGTCCGGAAGCGATGGAGACTTCACGTTCGGCTGAAGTTCCTCCGAGTAAAACCGCTATTTTCAATTTATTTTTGTTTTTCATAATAATGAACTTAAGGAGTCCGGAAATAATAATGTCTTGCGATTGTGTAAGTACGGAACGCGATAAAATTTAAGGTCGAAACCTCAAGGCAAACCCAAAGTAACACGAGGTTTCGACCTGCCATTGTAACATTTGTGTTTAATCCCCAAGGCGATTCGGTGTGGTTCCAATGAAACAGTGAACCGCATTAAGGATATCCCTGATTTTAACCGGACACTTTCTCCACCGGTATACGTACTTCGGTCAGATATTCCGACTCCGGAATATCAGGTCCTCCCTTTAGATAAATTTCATATAGAGGACCGACCACGGAATAGTTATTCTGCGCTAACCAACCATAGATTTCAGGATAACGTTCCGGTATCTCTTCGTAAGATCCCTGCAGAACCACCGAAGCAACTTTCATTTTCGGGATTGTCTTCACCGGATAAACCGAATCCGGTTCGAACGTTTCCGGTACCGTCACTGCAACTTCCGCCTTCAGCTTGCTGGCTTCGACCATGTCCGGATTATCATAAAATACCCCGATCCAATCGGCCTCTTCCGCGATTTCACGCTGAGTAGCCCAGAAATGCATCGCCTCGAAATCATCGCCGATCTCTTCATAAGGACCGACTATTTCCGCATAAGCGACCCTTTGCGCCGGAACTTCTTTAATCTCGAGCTCCAAACCGGAAATCTCAAATTTCTGCTCACCTCCGCAAGAAATGAATAGTGCAACTGCGGAAATCAGTAATAATCCGCTGATAAAGAAACTTTTCATTAAACTCCTCCTTAACTCCATCAATTTTTCGCAAGTATAATCTTCAAAAGCGCTGCCTGTCAAAAGGAATTTGTGTTTAATGTTAAAAATATGTCTGTTTAACAAAGGACTTGACCGGATTGCTCGAATGGAATTGATTGACTCCATGGATAAGATTCAGCTTATTTTCTTTTATATAAGTGGTTTCTTGATATCCCGGCTGGTGATAAAGGTGAACCTTCCGCAAAGATTGGTTTTCTATTTTATAGGTAAAAAACAGAGTTCGATTACAAAAATCCTATTCTTCATTATTCTCATAACCGCGTTTCTTTCCTTCTTTATTCCTAACGCCATAGCCGTTTTGACCATGCTGCCGGTTCTGGAGGTACTCCGACGATTGTTGAAGGAAAATTCGGTGGTGAATAAGTCAATCCCAACCGTGCTGGCGCTATCGGTAATTTACGGAGCGAATATTGGCGGTATGAGTTCGGTTACCGCTACCCCGGCTAATGGCATCTTCGTAGCTTTTATAGAAGCCAATCTGGTTGCCGGAAGGGAGCTGGTGGGTTATGCGTCATGGCTTATCTGGGCAATTCCAATGGTTTTGGTTCTTATCCTGTTATCATTTGCAGTTCTTTGCGTTACTTTCCGTCCATGGAGATATAGTCGCGAGCTGATCAGACTTCCTTTCGATCAAAACTCCATAAATCACCCGCTGCAAAAAGCGAGTATAATAGCGGTAATTGTATTCATCGCTTCATCTCTTTTCTTTTCAATAGTGCGTCTTCAAATGCCGCAATATACTCTCGAAGTCACGATTTCAGCCGGCATTTTTACAGCCGCATTCATCTGGTTCCTATTTAACAAGCCTTTAAGGTTAGGTGATGATGGTAAAGAAGCGGTATTGCTAACTATTCCCGATTGTTACAGAAAATTGCCGGTCAAGGGGCTTATTATCGCCGGCGTTGTGGCATTATTTGGAACAATCCTGTACTTGCTAAGAGTACACGACTATTTTTCAAGTGTGATAACAGGCATTTTCCCCGCAGATATTAGTCCATACCTGTTTTTGCTGATACTTGCGGTGGTGGTCTCATTTTCCACCGAAGCGTTGAGTAATACCGTGGTTCAGTTGGGAATGTCTTTGGTAATAATACCAGTTGCCGTTAGCCTTGGGGTAGCTCCTTTTGCAGCATTATTGGTGATAACCTTATCTTGCACCTGCGCCTTTATGACTCCAATTGCGACCGGTGTCAATGGATTAGCGTACGGCGGCGTGAAAGGTGTTTCTTTAATAGAAATGGTATCGGTTGGGGCTATAATGAATCTGACGGCAGCATTATTTATATCATTCTGGGTAAACCATGTTGTCACTTTGATATTTGGTTTGGGATGATATCAAATTAATCCTGTGAACCATTTTTGAAATTAAACGATTATATACAAAGATGGTTTGCGAGTATGCAGTCGCTGCTCCGAGATAGTCTTGAATTATCTCGATTACTGTTACACAAAACAATGCGCATTTAAGAGACAACGATGAATAAGCAAATAGCCTTTCTATTTCTCAAATTAGGATTTATCGCTTTCGGAGGTCCCGCGGCGCATATCGCCATGATGGAGGATGAAGTTGTCACTAAACGCAAATGGATGAGTCAGCAGCATTTCCTCGATCTGGTGGGCGCCACTAATCTTATCCCGGGGCCGAATTCCACCGAAATGGCTATCCACTGCGGATTTCATCGCGGAGGGATACCGGGACTCTTGGTCGCCGGAGCCAGCTTTATCTTCCCCGCGGTGCTTCTCACCGGCGCGCTGGCATATCTTTATGTCAATTACGGGACCGTGCCGGAGGTGGAACCTTTCCTTTTCGGTATCAAACCTGCGGTAATTATTATCATACTGAACGCGGTTTACAAGCTGGGGAAAAAGGCGGTCAAAGGCTGGCTTCTGGCGGTTATCGGCGCCGGCGTGTTGGCTGTTTCTCTGCTTGGATTAAATGCAATCTATTCTATACTAAGCGGAGGTATCGTCGGTATGATTATTCTATATTCCCGAGACAGATTTCAAGCAAGTCCGATGGCGTTGATATCTCCTTTCTTGATCAAGATGAAATCACAGTCACCATTTTTAATCCCGATAAGCGTTACCGCCACTGATTCATCGGTACCGTTGATGAAGCTCTTCCTCATCTTCCTGAAAGTAGGCGCGATACTTTTCGGAAGCGGGTATGTGTTGGTAGCGTATCTCGATGCGGAACTGGTTCAGAGTCTGGGATGGTTGACCGCTAATGAGCTTATAGATGCCATCGCAATCGGGCAGTTCACTCCGGGTCCGGTACTTTCCACATCCACCTTTATCGGTTACCAGATAAACGGTATCCCGGGCGCGATTGTGGCGACTCTGGGTATATTCCTCCCATCCTTCTTTTTCGTAGCGATTCTAAATCCGTTGATCCCCAAACTACGGCAGTCGAAATTGGCATCGGCGTTTTTGGATGCAGTAAATGTAAGCGCCGTAGCGATTATGATAACCGCCACGATTCATTTGGGACAGGAGGTGATGCTCGACTGGCGAAGCTGGGTAATCGCGGCGTTGAGCGCGATAGTTGTTTTTAGCTTTAAGAAGCTGAATTCGGCGTATATCGTTCTTGGGGGGGCTGTGATCGGCTACCTGTTATATACGATAGGTTGAGTAAAGTCAGTGAAGTGAAGCACACCATATTTATTATGTGATAATCTGGAAGGTTGAAGTTTGTAATCGTGTACACCGGTAAATAAGTTTGGCATATCTCTACATTACAAACCTTTCCAACTCCAAGCATATATAAAACCACTACTATCAATGCGAAACATTCTCCATGCCGTGTACCCGTAATGCTTAGGTGGATTATATTGAGTATATGATTGTGCACTGCCCCAAATCATATTGTCCCATATTGTTGCGTGGCCTGTCGTTCGAGTCTTTATTTGGCCGGATGAAGTCCATTGTCTGGCATACGTATAAACGAGAATTCGCCCTCCTAAACCGTCATCATAAACTGCCGATGGTGGACCCCACTTCATTAATAGTTCAGAATAATGATGTCCCTCCCAGCTACGCATTACATTGTTAATACGGCTTGCGCAGCCCTCAAACAAGAAGAGTAAAACAATAAAAATTATGGGTAAGGAGAATTTTATCACGAAGTTTCGGTTTATTGGTTTCATAATTCATATCCTTATAAGTTTTTAAGTACTTTTCTATGAAGAAAAAATATATTTTGTCACTTTGCATATTGGCTATTATGAGATTCTTTATCTTCAGCATGCAATTCAGTCGGTATTAGATTCTTAAATTCATTTGCCTTTAGGCTTGTATTTTTTTTGCTTAAATCTTTACGAATTTCTAAGATTAGTTCACCCAATGCAGATTCCTTTTTGGAATTACTCGTTTTTTGGCCAGTTTGTATTGTACCTAAAAAGTTATAAATTTTGCGGATAACCTCATCTGGACAATATAACCAGCATAGGTTAAGCTGTTCAATGAATTCTCCCCTCAGATTCTTTGTTTCTTTCCCCAAGTTCACCATATAAAATCCCTTTAGCGACATAACTAAGTTAGTATATCTTTCCTCTTTTCGGTGATATTCATCTCGATT
>WJIR01000078.1 GCA_014730175.1 Candidatus Zixiibacteriota bacterium | reverse complement strand
CTATGTGGATATTTTCCAATTATAAAAATCATTTTATTATTACCCAGTCCCCTCTCTCGTTCAACGGGTGAGGGTGTTAATCCCTATCTCCCTCTCCTTGATAAGGGAGAGGGTGGATTTATCCCCCCTGACACAGACCTTTCCATATAAAACCTGTCACTAATATATTTGCTCGCAAACATGACTATAAATGGTATGACTGGAAAATGAAAACGCGAACCCGCAAAAAAGATTAAAGCGATTACACTGAAATATATGATTATCCAAAATCCAACCCGTTGTTTAAAATCTATTCTATCATGCGCTTTGATTTTCCTCAAATAGGAGATGGCTGATACTATGAATAACACCATCAAAACCATATACAGCAATTGAGAGAAATACTGGTAAGCTCTCAGAAAAGTCCGTTTGGTGGTTTCCCCTTCTTCCATTCCAACCAGATTTGTACCCGCTCCTTCCGCACCCGTAGCATAGAGTTTCCAGAACTTAATCGGCATTCGTAAAAGCGTTTTCCCAGGATTCTCCAGCATGTAGTTGACTGCCCGCTTGCGATTGGCTACATCCTGTTCATACTCCTCCCGAGGTGTACCGCCATAGAATTCCTCCAGTTCCGCATATCCGGCGCCCCTGACATCCATAAATCCGCCGTGGGTATCCGGATTATTCCCGATAAGCAAATTAACACCGCCATTGTTTGCCAGAACCGGAAAGGCTCCGAACAGGTTATAATTCCTTATCAGCCAGGGCATTAATGTGGTGAATGCAACTAAGTAAACCAGCGCATAGCGCATGAGCTGTTTTCTCAATATCCCCCTACTTAGATATCCTTTTAAGCCCATCAGGAATAAAAACACAGGCAGAAAAATAACTTGCGGCTTAACCAGAACAGCTAATCCAAAAAACAAGCCTCCAAATAATATATTCCACTTCTCAGCATCGTTGATAATGAATATCATAGCGGATAGTAACAGAAATGTGAAAAGCGGCTCGGTTAACAACACAGCCGCATACGGGATATGATTGGGATAAAAGGCGAGGATCAAAAGCGTCAGGCGGGCAACTTGTTCTGAGTTGAAAAGCAGTCTCGCCAAACGATATGATGCAAAAAGAATACCTATATTAAGGACAATGTTGAGGATTTTCGCCGCAAAAAGCGATTTACCGAACAGGTAAAATGTTAAACCCAGGACTGCCGGATAACCAACAGGCCAGTATGCTGTCTGCCGCCCGAACATCATGTATCCATTACCATCGGCTATGGATGCCGCGCTGGAAAAGAAATAATAGCTGTCGGCTTTCGGGACGGGATCGAAAATCAATATCCATATCAACCGGAGCAGTGTCGATCCGACCAAACAGGTTGGAATGAGATATTTCGACTCCAGTATCCTTGTGAAAACAGACCGCATTTGCATACGAACATTATAAATCAGAAAATTGTGAAAAAAAATGGAAATTTTTGGGGCGGGAAGTTGTTATAGAATTGATGGTAAAGGGAATTCGGGAATATCCCGTCACGAGCAAAATGCTCGATAAACCATCCGGCGGCCAGCCAAAGCCCCTCACAAGGGGGCTTTTTTATATGCGGTACCGCAGGTTAATGATTTAATGGGCGGCTTGCAACATGCTTATTCCAGCCCTTGACGGGGATAGGTATAAAAACGCTGTCGGGTGCGGCGACCCGACAGCATAAAGAGTTATTTCAGCAGCGTCATCCGCTTGGTGATGACCTTATCTCCAATTTTCAATTTATAGAAATACACTCCGCTGGAATAATTCGATGCATCCCAGTTGACGCTATGGTATCCGGCTTCCACATTGCCGTTCACCAAGGTCGTTACCCGCTGACCGAGAACATTGTAGATATCCAAGTTCACACTGCTTGCTACCGGCAATCGATACGAAATCGTGGCGGTAGCGTTAAAGGGATTGGGATAGGCGTTGTCCAGAGCGAATTCGGTCGGGATTAGCTCTTCCCCGAAAAAGCCGCCTTCGATTGACCACTCGGTTGCGCCATTGGCAAGACGCGCGCCGGTTACCGTGAAGGGGAAAGATGCCGAATCACACTTGGTATCCGGACGGTCACCGCAGTAAGCGATGTAATCATAACTTCCTGCAGGCGCCCAATTCGGTACGTTTTGCGTGGTGTGCGCGGTCATCGATTCACCGGGATCAAGCGAGATATTGTTAAACGCAAATTGACGATAGAAATTGCCTTGGTACAGCACGCCGCCCCATACGTCGGTAATTATTGGATCTGGTGTGGGATTGCCGATATAGCCGGTTAAACCGAAGCTTCCTCCGGGAGGCACAATCACCGGATCATCGTCGGGGATCATATCCACATCACAGCATAACATTTCGAAAATATCTAAGGTATAGTTTCCGCACTCCTCGCCATATCCGTCTACTACGATAAAGTAAGTGTTCCCGCCGGTTAAGAAGATATTTTCTAACTTTGATACGTATGGGTCCGGATAATTGGGTGTACTACAGTGGTCATCGTTACAGGCGTAGTAGTTACCAGGAGTGTATAAGTTTTCATAAACGTATACTTTCGTATCATAGTCCGACCCACTGCATAGTGAAATCACCGCAGTCATATCATATGTGGTTGAATATGCGTACACAACATCTTGAGCCAATGTACCTCCAAAAGGGCACTGTTCGTCATAATTATTCATAAACTCACAAGTGTTACCGAAATCTGCAAAGGGCAATTGGGCAATAACAAAAGGATCTTCAATTATATCTCCGCAAGGTTCAGGGCTCATTTCGATACGAATAGAATATGAGCCATAATCTCCTCCCTTGCCGTCGATGACAATATAATATGTGCTTCCAGCGTATACACGTAGGCAATTGATTCGAGATACCGAAGCAATGGGGTACAATGGTGTGGAGCAAGCATCATCACTGCAGGCAATATCATTACCTGCAACATTTTCAAAGATGTACAGTCCACTATCATATTCTGTGCTATCACATAGGGAAATATCAATAGTCTGGTCATCAATTGGGATGTAAGCATAGACTACATCTGGAGAGTTAGCGCCAACGCACCACCAGACATCATAATCATCCGTGTAGTTTTCAGTGGTACCTATGGCGAAATAAGGTATACCTGGAATTATTGTGGCATCTTCGATTGTATCACCGCCTTGAAGATATAGTCTTTGAAAAGGAGAGTTATCCGGTAGATTATTGCAGAAACTAACTGGAGAACCGATAAGAACCGCGCAGAAAAATATACAAGCTAATATAATGCATCTATAAATCATGATATCTCCCACCTATTTGATTATATATATATTATAATCTTATAGGTAGTGCCTGTCAAGGAGAATTTTAAAATGACTGTTGCTTGGTTCATAAGTTCAGTTAAAGCAATGTCCCAAACAGCAATCCGAAATAATTCCCCCTGCCGGAGGGATTTTATTACCTGCCAAAAAGCAGTTTGTTGATTGCTTGGTCAGTTTTATTCGGTTTCCTTCGACCTTTTTCTGCGATGCTGGATTCGCTGAGATCAATCCATACCGGATTTGTAATGCATCGGTAACCCGGAATGCCATCGTTTTCCGAACACCAGGCTTCCAGCCGGATGTAAAACCTCTGGTATCCCTGCGGGACTAATGGCAGTAAATTCAATGAGATATATCCACCGTAATTATTGAGATTCTGATAATACTCCGATATGCCATCTGATGTGCCAACTACCAGTTTTACATATTCTATAGCGCCGAATTCAGGCGTGGATTTCCAGTATGAAACCAGTTTCGGATTTCCTGAGATATCCGGAGGATATGCGGTTCCCCCGATGATAGCATCATTCGGATCGAATACCGAACCGTTTCCATCGCTATCGATACCGAATATAATAAAGGGACCGTCGGTTACAATACTTACGCCGTTCGCCAGCGCATCCAGTATATTTTCTCCGTTGTTACCCATACCGTCGGGACAATAGACCGCGGTTCGGACTTTACCATAGGCGTCATCCGTAATCTGAAGAAAACCGAAGAAAAGTAATGTCATTCCGGTATATCTATAATTGAAATCCCCGTGCGCATCGGAACCGCCGGCTGCAAAAATCTTTCTAATCGGGTTAAGATTGGCGCAAAGCAAGCTATCCCACTGAACCAGCCCCTTGATGAAACTGCTGTCCCATGCCGCCTGCGGCTGCCATACAGGAAACGGATTGATATACTCATCCGGATTCACATAGTCCGGATCATTGGTGAAATACGCGTTTCTTTCATTATAGATTTGCAGCCCAAGGAATGATGAAAAACCGAATGCGGTATCATACATCGCCGATGACCAGGGAATAATATCCTCAAAAACCGGAACAGGCCAGGCATCCAGAGGATGGGCGGCAAAAGCTATTCCCGACGGCATCGGCTCCAGCAACTCCAGCCTTGAGGTAAGCGATGTCAAATTGGAATGATCACCATCTTCGAAATAGGCATCGGGTCCAATGGGTCCTTCGATATAGTCGGTATTGCCGATGGTAAGCATGTGAGCGGTGTTGTCATTGATTCCATCGTCGCCGGGATAAGCAGCATCGTTTTTTACCGTAATCTCTTCCCCCCGGATAATCTTGAAATCAGCAGTTGAATAAATGCTGCAGCTATCACCCAACAATCCCCATTCATGCTCTTCAAGGTCGTTGGCAAACTCACCTATCGGGAATTGATCACCGGAGTTATTCGAAGCGTGATCGGTGGTAACCATCCAGTCGAGCCCCATCACAT
>WJIR01000077.1 GCA_014730175.1 Candidatus Zixiibacteriota bacterium | reverse complement strand
GACCGAAGACGGCGAAACAAACAAGGGACCGATGATAACCGTGGAATCATCATAGTAAATGGATGAATCACTTTTTACCGAGGATAAATAGAGAGTCACCTCAACTCCCACCGGTAGACGATTGGCGATATCAGCATTCACGGAAACATATTTGACCCGATCTTCAAAATCAGGGACATCCTCGGAGATATCCTGCGCTTCAATATCAAGATCGAAGTTAGCCGTATCCTTCAGCGAAAACGCCAGAATCGAAGTGATTGTGAAGTTGCCAAAAACTAAGTCCAACTGTGAAATCTTGCCCGACTTAGCATTGGGATTAAATGTAGCGGTACCAAAAAGATCAAGAAATGCAGGAGGGGGATCCAAAAACTCGTATAGCTCTGGAGGTTCTATTATGATAGTAGTTTGTTGTGGATCAGGTGAATCCGCGCCTTTGCCATCAATCAACTCATCTATTTCCAGCGTCTTAACATCATCTTGAACCCGGTAAAGACTTCTGTCCGGTATCTGGATGGGAGGCCGAGCAGCACCATAAGAGCCATAAAGCATCAAATCCAATTGCGCATCGAATTGGCAGTAATTGAAATAGTCCAAATAAAGATATGCTCTCGTTAACCGCGCCTGCCTTAATCCTCGAGGGATATCAATGGTTCTCGAGGTGGGGGTAACCTCGATTTCAATCGGTTTTATTCTCCCATTCATTTCGGAAAACCGAAATTCAGACAGCTCCGATATTATGCGAAGGGAATCCAACTCGTCTATCAATACATACTGTTCACCTGACGAGGGAATGGTGAGGTCTAATTCAACCTGAAAACTCTGCGGTACATAGTCCCCATCAGGATATACCATATAACCAGCAAGATCATAATCAAACAACTCATTTTCATTTACACCAAGCTCTTTGTTGAAACGAAACTCATCCTGTTCATAGACAATATTGGGAATTTCCATAGCCAATATTAATTCGGAATTCATATAATTGCCTACTGAGCCGGAGATGTTCCCATAGCTTACAATCGCTTCGCTGATCACTGAAGAATCGGCGCTCTGAAAAACCAAATCGAATTCCTTTGTGATCTGGGGTAAACGAACACTTCCGCTGTTAATAGATATTGGATCCGAAAATGATGCTATCAATTCCAGGTAGTATGGTTCGGGATTATCCAGATCACCTCCGGGAGTATGCCCGGAAATACGGACAATTAACTGGTTACCGATAGTCTTATCGGATAAATCGATAGAATCGGAAACGGTTTCGTATACCATTGCGCCGCCGGGAAAATTCAGCTCGCCGATCAGTCTGCTGTCGGAGACATTCTCTATTTCCATACTGATTGAGTCCAGTTGAATGGATAGCTGATTGTACAATGATACATATAACCAGCCGGATTGGACTGTAATCCACTGGAAATCATCGTAATGAAGCGGTGGGTAAACGTAATTGAAATCGGACTCCGGTACAAAACCTCCCCCTGACGGCACCAGATCATCCAGCATTACTTGAGCGGTTTGAGCCGGAGGCGGACTTATATCAATCGTTCCGAGGTGAATAGTATAGTCGTTGGAGGTGGGCGATGAAGTCAGATGATCGCCGACATAAAACGTATCGATGGTTTCATTGACTTCGAATCTGGGGATGCTATCTTCGTCAATTATTAGATTTTCCTCATCCAACTCATCGAAGATATCCGCTATGGCATAAGTTTTATCGATTAGGGGGATAGACCATTTCGTATTCCAGCGAGGAGCGACCGGTTCTTCCATGGTGCAACTAAGCAGCAATAACAGAAGGCAAACAGACAACAGGATAAAATAGGAATTCTTAATATAATAGCCCATACTAACTAAGTACCAACCTTGGTTCTTTCTTGTTATATTCATATAATACAGTAATCGTAATTATAAAACAAGGGTTTTTTTTCGTATTATACCTGCTGTTAATGTGAAGTAACTGCCTATGGCTATCCCGCCTGCATTGATGATTATTAATGAAAGATAATGTCTACGCTACTACCCTCCGAAACTGCGAGGCTTCCAATCTACCGCTTGCGGAAGATGAAGTTTACTATCAAACGTTTTACTTTGCCGTCTTTGCGGAAGGAGGGGAAGTCAAAATCGGGGAAACATTTGGTGCAGTAGTCGTGGAAGATGAAGTTAGACTCCGGGACTCCCAGCTCCATTAGCTGCTCTTTATTTTCGCCGGATATATTGATTGTCGGCTTGCCGTTGTCTCTTAGATTGCGATGTTTGAATAGCACCGCAACATCATGTCCAACTTCCATGCAGCATTTTCCGATACCGGGCATGAATACAAACTTCAAGTCGCGCGGCGGAGCTCCATACATTTTACCGGCGGTGTGAACGGCGCTTTTAGCTATCCCCATGAGCGTGCTGCGCCAACCGGCGTGTATGGCGCCGATAACCCCGTTGCTGGAATAAACCAAAATCGGCAGGCAATCGGCTGTGTGTACTGTCAGCATCTTTCCCGGCAGGTTATAGAGAGATGCATCGGCGGCGTAATACTCAATCGGAGGCTCAGCCGGTTTTCCCGCGGGGATCACCACCCGGCTGCCATGTTTCTGCCTCAGCACAACCAACTTCCCGAATTGATCGGCGAGGATCCGGTGGATGCTATTTTGCTTCTTGTTGAAATTCTCTATTGCGAAGCCGGCGGTAATCCCGAGCGCTCTCAGGAAGGGATCATTCAGCAGATATGTTCTATCGTCAATGGGAGTGAAAAAGTTTCTAATACTCAAATATCTACAAAATCCCTAAATTTTATTGGCGTCGAAATCGTCGAAATGCAGGCTGCTGCCTCGTTCTACCTCGATCACGCCCTTAACATTTTTTAATCTTTTGATGGCTTTATTCATCTGATTGATGTTTTGAACTTCTATCACCATGCTGCATTTGGCATGAGGTTCGAGAGAATGGAGTTCCGCTCCCCGAACATTGATATCCACGGATGCAACCGCCTCGGTGATATCCTTAATAATATTCTTCCTGTCTTCAACCAAAAGATTCAGCTTGACCATAAATGCCATATCCTTGTGTACGTCCCATTCAACTTCGATTCTCCGTTCCGGATCATCCAAAAGATTCGCCACATTATGACAATCGGAGCGATGAACCGATATACCTCTCCCCCGTGTTATATAACCGATTATATTATCTCCGGGTACCGGCTGGCAGCATTTGGCGAAATGAAAGACCATGGAATCCATCCCCTGCACTTTTATCCCCTTGCTTACCTTGCGGGCATGCTCCACGAAATCGGAAACCACCGGAGCCTGTTTCTGCTTTGTTTTTTCCGGAGGACTGATTTTGGTTAAAACTGACTGATAAGAAACCTTACCATTGGCGATAGCGGCAAAAAGGGAGGGCACATCTTGAAGGCTGAATGACATAGCGATATCCAGCAGTTCATTTTCGGGTGGAAGTTCGCGATAATTCTTTTTCAATTCCCGTTCCAATATCCCTTTTCCGATCTCAACCGACTGCTCGAAACCCTGCAAGAATAGCCATCTGCGGATTTTGTTTTTCGCTTTGGTGGTGCGAACCAATTTCAACCAATCGTTTGTCGGATGCGCCTGCTGGGAAGTGATAATCTCCGCCTCGTCGCCGTTTCTCAACTCGGTTGAGAGCGACTTAACTTTGCCATTGATTTTGACTCCGGAACATCTATATCCGATATCGGTATGAATCGCGAAGGCGAAGTCTATAGCAGTAGCTCCTTTGGGAAGCTGTTTGATATCGCCCATCGGGGTATAAACGAAGATATCATCGGTGAAGAGGTCGATTTTCAGATATTCCAGGAATTCCTCGGGATTGGTCATCTCCTTCTGCCATTCCAGAATCTCCCTTATCCACGCCATTCTCTTGTCATGTTCATCAGGAGCCTTTTTGCCCTCTTTGTACAACCAATGTGCGGCTATTCCATACTCGGCAGTGCGGTGCATCATGTGGGTGCGTATCTGAATTTCGACGCGGCGATTTTCCGGACCGATAACCGTGGTGTGAAGGGACTGATACATGTTTGATTTGGGCGCGGCGATATAATCATGCAATCTCTCGGCAACCGGCTGCCACATTTTGTGCACTATCCCCAGCGCATGATAACAATCCTCGATAGTGTCAACGAGTATACGAATTGCCAGAAGGTCATATATCTCCTCGAAAGGAAGGCTGCGTTTTTTCATCTTTCTATGTATCGATTCATAATGCTTTGCCCTGCCGGTAATTTCAGCATTTATTCCCGCCTTATATAACTCCCGGTATAGGGGATTGACAACCTGCCTGATATATGCTTCCCTTCCGCGTTTGCTCAAATTGAAGTTGTTTTCCATCTCATAAAATATGTCCGGCTCCAGGTATTTAAGAACCAGATCCTCCAGCTCGATTTTAACGCGGGACATGCCTAAACGGTGTGCCAGAGGAGCATAAACCTCGCGGGTTTCCTTAGCAATTAACAATCTTTTTTCTTCGGGCAGATACTCCAGGGTTCTCATATTATGGAGTCTATCGGCGAGTTTGATGATAACAACGCGGATATCCTCAGCCATCGCCAGAATCATTTTTCGATAATAATTCGCCTGGCTCTCCAGGTAGTTTCCATATCGAATTCCCTTGATCTTGGTTAAGCCGTCGAGAAGGTAGGCAATCTCGTCACCGAATTCGTTCTTAATTTGCCCGGAAGTTGCGGGGGTATCTTCAATCACATCGTGCAGCAAACCAGCGGCGATAGTAGTGGAATCCATGTGCTGTTCAGCAAGAATAAAAGCTACCTCCAGGCAATGGCTCAAGAACGGATCACCAGACTGCCGCTTCTGCTTGCTATGCGCATTTTCGGCGAACTCGTATGCCTTGCGAACCAAGCGTATATCGATATTCGCATTCAATG
>WJIR01000076.1 GCA_014730175.1 Candidatus Zixiibacteriota bacterium | reverse complement strand
GGGAAAGACTCCGCCTTGCACTCAGGCTATAATCGAATCTGGTATTAAAAAAGTGATATGTTCCAACCGCGACATAAACCGCAATGTAAAGCGCAGCGGTTTCAGGATTTTGAGAAAGCACGGTATCGAGGTGCAAACCGGTCTAATGAGAAAACAGGGTTATCGGTTAAACGAGATTTACTTTAAGCATATCAGCGCCGGCAAACCATTTATTACACTCAAAGCGGCATTATCCCTTGATGGCTATATTTATTCCGGTGAATTCGAAAACCGGTATCTATCCGGTAAACCATTTTTGAAATTCGTTCATCATCTTCGTGCCGGATACGATGCGATATTGATAGGCGCCAGAACCGCTATGGTTGATAATCCGAGCTTGAACGTGAGATTGGTAAAGGGGCGTGATCCGATAAGAATTATCCTCAGCGATGGAATCCCGCTTTCATCCGATCTAAATATTTTCAATATCAAATCTAATGCTCCGACCATCGTAGCTGTTTCATCGAAGGCTGACAGGATTGAATATCATAAGGAAGCCGTGGTCTGGACGATCCGATCGGAGAGTCGGAATTTCAGGCTGGAGCCGTTGATTAAGAGAGCCGCCAGGGAGGGTATCACCTCTATTTTGGTGGAAGGCGGGGGAGCCGTCTACGATAATTTCCTCAGGGAGAAAGTAGTGGATAAAATTATCCTCTCACACACTCCATATCTTTACGGCAGCGGCGTTCCTTTCAGTTCGGGAATGGGATTTAACGAGCTATCCGGCGTACTCACATTCAAGGAATTTCATTGGGAGAAAATCGGCAATGATTCCGTATTTACAGGCTATCCGGATTTTTGGGAGGTTGATTAGATGTTTACCGGAATTGTTGAAGAAGTTGGACAGTTGATATCACGCAGGAAAAAGGGGGATGGACTGATATATAAGATTAAATCGCATATAGTAGTGGATGATGTAAAGATCGGGGACAGCATAAACATCAACGGAACCTGCCAAACGGTGACCGATTTCGATCGGGATTCATTTGAGGTGGAGGCGATTGCAGAGACTTTGAGCAGGACCAATCTGGGAAAATTACAGATTGGCGACAGGATCAATCTCGAGCGTTCTTTAACGCCGTCGTCGCGCCTCGGAGGTCACCTGGTTTCCGGTCACATAGACTGCGTGGGAGCCATTTCCGGAATAGTCCACAAGGAAGAACAGATTGACATATCGGTAACTTATCCCCAGGAATACAGTCATTATCTAATCAAAAAGGGATCGATCGCTATGGAAGGGATTAGCCTGACGGTTGTCGACTGCCTGACGGGAAGTTACAGCGTTAGTCTTATACCGCATACATGGAAAACAACGAATTTGGCTTACAAAAACGTAGGGGATAAAATCAATCTTGAATTCGATTTAATAGCTAAATATATAGAGAAGATGATAAACTCCCGGAATTCCAAAGGCGGCATATCGCTTGAGGATTTGAAGGAGAAAGGTTGGTAATTCTATATGTGTAAATTCGATAGAATAGAGGATGCGCTGGATGCTATCGCCGACGGCAAGATGGTTATCGTGGCTGATGACGAAGACCGTGAAAACGAAGGTGATTTGATCATGGCTGCTGAAAAGGTCACCCCGGAAGCTGTAAATTTTATGGCTAAGGAGGGGAGAGGTCTGGTCTGCGTTCCTTTGACTGAAGAGAGAATGGAACAGCTCGAATTGGAACCGATGGCGCGGCAGAATACCGCTCTGCACGGTACGAGATTTCATATCTCGGTAGATGCAGTGGTGGGAACGACCACCGGTATCTCCGCCGCCGATAGGGCGAGAACGGTTCGGGTTCTGGTCGATGATGATTCCCGTCCGACGGATTTAGCGCGTCCCGGTCATGTTTTCCCCATAATGGCTGTCAAGGGTGGAGTATTAGCGCGCGCCGGTCATACCGAGGCTTCGGTGGATTTGGCAAGGCTTGCCGGATTGAAGCCGGCGGGAGTGCTCTGCGAGATTATGGATGAAGACGGTCGTATGGCGAGAGTGCCTCGCCTTATGGAGATCGCCAAAAAGTTCAATCTCAAGCTTATAACCGTTAAAGACCTAATCGAATACCGTCAAAGAACCGAGCGATTGGTGCATAAAAAAGCTGATGTCGATTTCCCGACTAAGTTCGGGAAGTTCCGGCTTCATCTGTACAGCAGCGATATCGATATACTCCATCATGTAGCGTTGGTGAAGGGCGAGGTCTCCGGCAAAGAGGATGTTTTGGTGCGAGTTCATTCGCAATGCCTGACTGGCGATGTCTTTCATTCCCTGAGATGTGATTGTGGGGATCAACTTGCAGTCGCTATGCAGATGATAGAAAATGAAGGACGTGGTGTGGTGTTGTATATGCGTCAGGAAGGCCGCGGTATTGGATTATCTAATAAGATCAAAGCCTACGAATTACAGGATGAGGGATACGATACGGTCGAGGCTAATGTTAAGTTAGGATTCAAACCGGATTTGCGCGATTATGGTATCGGCGCACAGATACTTCGGGATCTGGGGTTAACCACGATTAGAGTGCTTACCAATAATCCCAAAAAAATTGTTGGTTTGGAAGGGCATGGATTAAAGATTACCGATAGAGTTAAATTAGAAGTTGAGAATAACGAATTCAACCTTCATTATCTGGAAACAAAAAGAGATAAATTGGGACATTTATTAAACATCCGGAAGGAACAATAGAGGAGAGTTCAAATGCCTGAGTACATTTCCGCTCCATTAAACGCCGAAGGCAAAAAATTCGGTTTGATTGTTTCACGGTTCAATGATTTTTTTACCGAGAAACTGCTTGAGGGAGCGCTCGATTGCCTTAACAGACACGGCTGCAAGGACGAAGATTTAAAAGTAGTCCGGGTTCCCGGCTCTTTTGAGATTCCATACGTAGCCAAGAAAATGGCGGAGTCCAAAAAATATGATGCAATCGTAGCGCTCGGCGCCGTTGTTCGTGGTGCGACTCCGCATTTTGACTTCGTTGCCAGCGAAGTTACCAAAGGTGTAGCCAATGTTTCATTATCAACCGGAGTTCCTATTATATACGGCGTGATAACTACCGATACTTTGGAACAGGCGATAGAGCGCGCCGGAACTAAAGCGGGTAACAAGGGTTGGAATGCGGCGCTGTCCGCAATCGAAATGGCTAATTTGCTTGACATTATTTAGTTCTGTTATATAGTTTATTTTATAATATTATCAGTTGGTCGCAAACTACTTAATTCTGTTCTTTTAAAAGCGAATATGGGTCCGAGACGAAAAGCGAGACAAGCAGTGCTGGAAGCACTTTACGCGTACGAGATATTAGAATGCAAGGATGATGCGGATACAATCCAGGAAATATGGGATCACTGCTCGGAGCGTTATGAATTGGGTGAGAAAGCGGGATTTTTCGGCGAAAATATATTTCGTACCGTTTTAAGGAATCATATCACCATTGATGAGCTGATCAGACGAAATCTTAAAAACTGGCAAATGTCTCGCGTGGCTATTATAGACCTCAATATACTCAGGATCGGCGTCTGCGAGATCACTTTCTTTCCCGAAATCCCACGAAAAGTAACCATTGACGAAAGCATCGAATTAGCCAAAAGATACAGCACCAAGGATTCCAGCCGCTTTGTAAATGGCGTTCTCGACAATATTACCGAAGAGAGCTTCGATAAACTCAGAGAATAATAGAATAATCAAACATCCTTATTATATCAGGTAAGGTAGTGGTCACGTCAAGTCCACATCGTCTTGATCTACTTGTTTTGATAGCGCCGTCGGATAACCTCGGCCAAAAGCTATTGCGAGCGAAACGAACTAATACCTCCCCTCACGATTGGTAGGAGGGACATTCCTGTCCCGCAATTGCTCTATTATTTGATCACATACAAGAATGTCTGCGCTGCTTCCCGGAAGATTTTCGCGCTCTGATGTCCTCACCCGACAGCGCCGTGGTCTGGTTCCCCCGATAAATCGGGGCAGGCTGGAGCGAAGCGGAGAAACGCGACACCATCTTACGACCAACGGTAGCCTACCGCCGGTCAGCGCCCCGGCGCTGACGTCAGGTAGTGTCATCAGCGCCACTGCCAATAACCATTGCTCCGATACCATCAACCCCAATTTATATCAAAAAAACTACTCAATAAAATTTAAATATCCTCCGATAATTTATAATGTATAAAAGGAGTAAATATATAATACCCCTCCGGAGGTCTTTAAATGAGTAGTAAACTACGTGAATTCAAGATTTGGTTACCCCCTTTACTGGTACTGTTATCGGTAATACTGATTGTACATGCCTTAGTATCTTCCAATCGCGGCATGTCGCAGATAAATAATCAGATTGTAACCGTCAGGGAAGATATCGATAGCACCAAACGGCATTTTGACTATATCGCGGAAGCCCCGCAAGAGATTGTAGCTATCATCAATAAGCACATTCTCGCGGATTCTCAACCGGAGAAGCAGACCTATCTCGAAGAGATCACCATCATTCAGAACAATCTGCTCGATTCGATTTACAGTATTGAGGAGAAGCTGGACGGTTCCCGGTGGGGATATATCGATAGTATAAAATCGGTTGTGGCTGTTTTTATCACCAATCATCTTAAGGCTCAGGATTTCAGTTTCAACAACCTGCGAAGCAAAGCCTGGGAAGTTTCGCTGTCACAATTGGAGCCTCAATCAAAAAGCATTTCCGGTTATGTTGATAAGCTAAGACAATCGTTGGATAATTTCGCCGAAACGAATATTGCGGACTTCAATGAGGAAAAAGAACGCACAATATTTGCCCGTAATGTTGAGTTGATAATCGCGTTTGTTCTGATCGCGGTAGCGGCGGGACTGTTTTTTACATCGAATCGCACTAAATCAAAAAGGCTTCCCAAAAAGGGTAAACTGCCTCCCTCAAAACCAGTCTCCACGCCTCCAAAGGCAGCGAGTAATCCCAAACCCGAAGGGAAGAAGGAGCGCCCTCCCAGTTATGCTCAATCCGAAACACAAAAGCGGAGACATGATCGCTCGGAAAGCAGTTTCCAGGGTGCCAATGAGAATTCGAAAAAACAAACTGAGGCACAACCATCCTCCGATGAGTCCCACAACACTCCGGATGATATAAATGACATCAGCAAAACCGTTAGTAAAATCTCGGCTGCCAGCGCTAAGAATACTTCGGATGTAGCCTCGCAGTTTGTACAGACATACCAGAATGCCAGTAAGATATCCGGTTTGATGAAATCGGCTTCCGATATATCATATTCCTCTATTGCAGAAGCTCAGGAGTTGGCGGTAAAAGCCGCAAAAGTAGGTGAAAACGAAATCAGGAAACTGGTTTATTTCACCCTACGTTTGGCAGAGGAAACCAGGGAAATAATGAAGGAAAACGATAACAGCATCACCTCCAGCATTAAAGACGTGGAAAAGACGCGGCAGGAGCTTAAGGGGATCATTAATAATGTTGACCAGGTGTCCAATCTATTAAGTCAGGTTGGCGGATTTTCCAATACGGTTGATAACTCATTGGAAGAAGAACTTAAACGGTTTGCATCAAGCAGCGGGATCAATGAACCGATCAAGAGGGAACCGGCACATCAAACAGAACAACCTCAGCAGCAAGATGATGCCCGGTCGGAGGAACAAGCGAAACAGCGACCGGACTCTCCGCAACAACAGTCGGCTCATCAAACAACCGAATCGGATGGCGCCGAGCCAGATGCTGATGAGAACAAGAATTTTATGGATGGGGAGTTTGATGATATAATCGGTAACGTTGAAGGCAAGGAATCCGATGAGGAATCATCGGGTGATGAAGAAAAATCTCCCAGCGAAACCAAAGCCACTGCCCGGTCACAGAATAAGAGCTCCGCCGAAAAACCCGAGGAGCTCGAGGACTTGCTTTCACAACAGGACTCGGATTCATCGGATCCTAAACCTGAGGCGAATACCGATGATAGTGAGGAATCCTCCGGTGTCAAAGAGACTGAAATCACGGATGAGAAAATGGAAGAGGCGCTATCTAAAGAGGATCTGGATTACCTCACCGAAATGGAAAATCTCGACGATGAAAACGAAGATAATAGCGAACAACTGAATGAAGGAATATCCAAAGAGGCCGATGAGGAACTCCTTCGCGAGTCATCGAAATAAGTCTATCCGGAACAATTCATACAGTCAATCTACCGGGTAGCCGAAGGCTCGCCATTCGGTTTTGTTTTGCTCGGTGGCCGAAGGTTTGCGTGCATCAGGTGTACTCGCCCTTCGAGATTTAATGATAAAAAAACTAACCACTAACAACCAATGACTAACTGGTAGCTATTTAACTATTTAACAAGCGTCAGTTTTTTCACCAGCTTAGCCGAGCCCGCCTTGATCTCCACAAAATAGATTCCCGAGGACATCATCGAAGCGTCCCAGGTCACCTCATGCGTGCCGGCGTATAATTCCCTGTTTACAAGAGAAGCGGCCTCTTCGCCCAACAAGTCGAAGACCTTTACTTCAACATCGGTGGTCTCATAAAGATTGAATTTGATATTTGTGGATGCGTTGAACGGATTTGGATAGACCTCTCCGATGGTGATCACGCCCGGCACTGTCTCTCCTTCGATTCGCTGACACTCGGAAACAACGGTACCTGAAGGGAGGATAGTATTTAACTCAAGGAAGAAATTCGGCGGACAATCCCAATCTCCACCGCCATCTTTATAAAAAGTGATCGTATCTGTATCGGTTATAAAGGGATAGCAACCCACCTTCCCAATTAGCTGGTACAATCCCCCATCTATACACCACGGCACATATAAGCACCCGTCTTCATACATGAATGTCTCGTGAGGGCCGAGTGTCATCGACACCAGGTTCAGCGGTTCCCATTGCCTGCCGGTAGCCGGGCAATAGACCTCCGCCCAAACGAATCCGAGAACCGATTTGCTTTCATAGTTGTTTATGACAACATCAAAGCAGACGAATCCACCGTCCGGATCCACAATTAAGGTCGAATCGTAAGGTATTATCTCAATATCGCCCGACCGACCTTCCGGCGGATCCTGATGATGAACGATATAAGCTGGCTGAGCAAACAGGGTTACGGCAAAAAACAATAAAGGAACAGTTGTACTTAGCAAAATTTTCTTCACAGTCACTCCTTTGTTTATTATGAATTTTTCTCAAGTATATAAATGTATCTGGTTAGGATATACCTACTACCAGTCCAATCCATAAATACCAACTACCAACGGTATAAATGGAGATAATCAAATATCGAGATAGAAACACTACCGATAATAAAATTGAGCAATTTTTATGCCGGTGCATTTGCACCTAAATGCGGACTTTATCAGCATGTATAAGGTTTGAACAGTTAATAGCTTGCAGTCATAATGGCAGGAACTTTGCGCAATATTAACAAAATATCCCCGGGAAAACCATGCAATTCTATGCAGTTTATGGTTAAATATCTGCACATTAATCCCACCAATTCAGGAAAACTATTCCCGCTTAGCTGAATACCCGCGTTTCGGGAATTCCGTTGTCGCCGAATATCCATCCGGCAGCGTATAATTTTCGCGGTAGGTCGGATTCCGGATTTTGGCGACAGCCGAATTGAGAAAGCCGACGCCGTTTCACTACCCTCCGCCACTCAGCGCTCCAGCGCTGACCAATTCTTGATTTAAAGCGTTGCATGGAAAAATGAGGTTACCGCGCCTCCGCGATCCCCGGGCTCACAATGCTTATTTGCCGGATAAATCATAAAAAACACGATTCCGTAGCCGAAGGCTCATCCTTCGGTGATTTTACAACAATAAACAATTTACAGTCTGGACTTTGGAGTCCTGAGAAGAGCCGGAAGCGCAAGGCTTCCGCAACCGATCAGGAATTTTATGAATAATCCGGGTTAGGTTTTAAGACTGTTTCGCCCCCACCAAATTTCTACCTCAACATGGATTCGATTGCGGAATAATCAGTTTACAACAGTTCGAGTTGGTTATGGTTCAATAAGCTTATTGCGAATGCAATATTTGACAACATCGGTAACATTCTTTGCCGATAGTTTCTTCATGATGGAGGCGCGGTGAGTTTCCGCAGTTTTAGGGCTTATATGAAGTAGTTCCGCAGCTTCCTTAGTGGAATAACCATTGGAAAAAAGTATGGCGATTTCGCGCTCACGTTGAGTTATCGCACCGGAGCTTTTGCGGGATTCCACGATAGGTCTTATATATTCCGATACGAGATTTTTACCGAGTTGGGGCGGGAGATAATAGTCGCCTCTTGATGCGTGGTAAATTGCGTGGATTAATTCATCGAACGGACTTTGCCGAATAAGAAAGCCGTGGCTTCCGGCTTCCAATGATTCCCTGAGTTGCGCTTCGTTGCCGAACGGACTCAGGATAACCGAATGAGTTTGCGGATAATGCTTGGAAATACGTTTCACCACCGGTACACCGCCCACTAAAGGCAGCATCAGGCTGATAATCACTACATCGGGGCTTAATGAGTCGACTTTCTCGAATACTTCCTCGCCGTCATGAGCCCTATCGACTACTTCCAGATCATCCTTGGCTGATAACATTCGTATTAAACCATCGGATAATAATTCATGATTTTCGGCAAGAAGCAGTCTGATTTTGTTATGTAACATTATATCTCATCATCGATTGGTACGTTCAGTCGGATTAAACCTAAACCACTATTAAATTTGGAGCAACAAGAAATCCTCTGCTTGGTTTGAAAAGCCGTTCCAGTCCTTTCCAAACAACTTAGCGCTATATATAATCATTTTATGAGGTTTTCCATTCCCTTTATGGCCTGCTCCAAACCCACGAATACAGCTCGGCTCATAAGCGAGTGACCTATTATGAATTCCTCGAATGTCCCCAGTTCAGCTACTGCTTTGATGTTATCATAACGAAGTCCGCGCCCTCCCATCACCCCGAGCTGCAGTTTGGATGCCGCCATGCTGATCGAGGATAACCGCTCCAGTTCCTCAGATTCCTTTACCGCGGTATCCGCAATAGCGTAGGGAATTGTGGATAGTTCAACGTAATCAGCTTTGATTTTAGCCGCTCTTTTCAGTTGGTCGATTTCAGGGGCGATAAACAGGGATACCAGAATATCCTGTAATTGCAATCGAGCTGCTGTTTCGGCAATCAGATCGAATTCGTTCTCCAGATCCAAACCCATCCCCTCCGACAGAGCTTGTTGGTTCACCGGAATAAGATTGACTATCTCCGGCTTGGCTTTCAATGCTAACTCAATCATCGATTCCGTAGGAGTTATTTCCAGCATCAATCCAATATTCAGTAAATCTTTAAGAAGAAACAGATCGCGTTCTTTGGAATAGTAACGTTTTTCGCCCAAACGGATTGTAATCCCATTTGCACCGTACATTTCAGCAGCGACCGCAACCTTAACCGGGTCGGGCGATTTTCGGTCGCCAATCTCCCGCAATGCCGCAATCTCGTCGATCCGAATACTTAATCTCGCCATTTCCTTTCATCCTTATTATTCAAGAGTAGGTTATCCGATCCTCAGAAGAATCTGAGAAACCGGAGTTAGTTTACAGTTCAGTCTATTCAGATAGTTAACTGAATTATTAAGGTTTTCATACAGACCGGCATTCGCTTCTACAGTAACTATACCCCAGCTATTAAATAGCAGTTCTTCTCGGTGATACTGGAGCATTTCCATCCGAAGTTTATCCCGGGAGTCGCCCTCCATCCGCTGGGTAGCCTTAATGATTCTGCCGCCGGCTTGCAGGAATATCTCCATAACTTTGTCAACCTCAGGTTCTCCGTTGATGAATATAACGAACCCGGCCTCGCCCAGTTTCCTTGCCAGCTCTTCGCTCAATTCCCGGTTTTTACCACGGATATAAAGATAATTGAAATCCCGACATAAACGCCTTAAAGTGTTCATAGCCTGATCCAAATCCTTAACCCTTTTAAGTCCAACGATCGAAGCGGCGGCATTCATCAATTTTATAAACCTACTATTAACCAGTGGCACCTCGTATATAATCTGCCTTTGTTTGGAAACCAGCATTTGTCTGGTTTTGGTGAATCCTTTTACGCCCGGAGCTAATATGAACGCATAAAATGCTCCTTCGTCGGCTAATCTAATTCTCTGTTCCGAGGACAGTGATTGAACGTGATCGATAATTACGGAGTAATATGAAGCCTGGGGCTTTGCCGACCGATCGGATATCAAATTAAAACGATAGTCGCGGAAATCGGGATGCGAGATTTGAAAAGTCATAATATCCCCATTTCGACTTTCAATACAATCTTCAATTGTGAAACTGGTAGGCGCAAGATTGTCGCGGAGTTTGAGATGAAATAGCGTTTTGGGATATAAATGCGATATCCGGATATCATTGCTGGCTCCGGTTAAATCCTCAGCCGGATCGGAAAAATTAACCCGTATATTATCAGGATTTATTCCGAATGTAACCGCTGTCTCCATGATCGCATCCTCAAGTGCCGCGTAATCGCTTGAAAATCCTGGCTTATCCGCTGTCAAGGTATTGAACAGACGAATCAAGTCCTCGCGAAGGATAATCGTCCCCACAAATAATATCGCAACTGCGATTATGACGAAAAATGCTCTTCTACTGAGACTACTGATAGATCCCGCCCGCTGCTTGCGGCTGATTCTGCCTTTGGATGAACTCTTTTTTTTCCCTTTCGAAGCCAATTATCTACCATTTCCCCTTTAATTTGGGATGGAAAGGTCTTTCCACACGATAATTCGCCAGATTCCGCCCTCATCCTTCTCGAATTTAAAAAGGGCTCTGCCGGTTGCTTCCATCTGTAAATAACCGAGATTGCCGCTGATATCCTTTAAGGATAAGTGAAATAAAACCTGACGAGCTTCCCAGTCCGGGGGATCCTCCGGCTCAAGGTCAGCTTCCAGAACCTGCCAGGTCCCCAGCCGAATCTCGTCGAACGCTTCGAACAGCCCGGTCGTGCGATAGATATCACCGCCGATTCCGTCGCGTGGTACCGTAATTGTTTCGATTCTCCCTTCGAGGTCCTGATCGTAATACACAAATATGAATCCCGGCGCTAGCGTATGTTCGTAAATATTTATATCTCGATTTTCATAAGCGAATTTAAAGTTTGCAAGAACACTATCGGGATCGATTTGAGCCGCAATCGGTTTATACAAACCGGAACCGGCTTCGGGTGGAGAGAAAGGATTAACACAAACCGAGACAATAACTGCCATCGCGACGAAAATCAATAAGGAGAGTAATCGAATGAACATACTTATCTAAACAAAGCTTTAAAATCAGCCCAATTGAAATCCACATCCTTAGCTGCCCTATCTGACCACAAGTAGATACTCCAGCCCTCCAGGTTTGACCAGCTCATCTTAAATGTCGCTTCACCCTCGGCGCCTAAAGTATCCGCTACATCGGAGGTGAAATCTACTGCGGTTAGTGTATAGGTTCTAACCAAAGTTGCGGTGGAGTCATCGATTTCATCGATCGGATTCGATGACAGATCTATTAGAAGAGTCATTTGCACTGAATCTGATCCCGCAGGAAATGCTTGAAAGATGCGTCGAGTCACAGATTCTTCCGTATCCACATCCCATCCGTGAAAAAGAAATCCCTCGCCGTTTTGCTCCGCCTCTATTGAATCCTCATAAGCGGAAAACATAAAAGAATCGGACAAACATCGGCGGAAGTTATTAATATTCCGCTCATTATATGAGAAAAGCAGGTTGCTGATTACTATCTCCGGCGCCGCCGGAAAGTCCCAGGTGCCGGATGTCCCCACAGGATCATCGCTGGAGCGGTGAGAGAAGGGATTTTTGCATCCTGTTATGAATAGCAAGAATATTAACAGGAGAATTATCGTTTGTACTCGCAAATTCATATCATCAATCTACTAAAAAAACTTCATTAAAGAAATAGTAAAATTCTCATCGCGGATATACCCGCGTCTCCATCCATTAATTATCCGCTTACTTGCGCCGAATAGCAGTTGCTCGGTTTCACTGAATTTATACTCAATCTCAAACAATATAGTTCGTTGGTCCTGACGATCCACCATGGTTCTCACCTTCGTGTAAGTTGTATCACTGTCCATTACTTCCACCTCCTCGGAATGGTTCCATTCCCTTTTGTAATCAAAGCTGTATCCCGGCGAAATCCTTACCTGCGACACCGGGTAATAATCAAACCCGATAAATCCTATATGTGTCCGCCGATCCCAACTGGTTAACTGCTGCCATTGCTCCTGATAAACCAATTGCCCATAATCTTCATATCGATATCCATATTCTAAGTTGGCGGTGAGATGTCTACTCACGATAAATGTGATTCGACTTCTGTTATCGCCCCTTCTGAAAATCCTGTTCCGAGAGCTCAGAATATCCCTTTCGTAGTCATAAGTGATATAGTTGGCTTGTATCTCGAATGCTTGTGAGACAATTAACTGAGGGGATATATACCAGCTTATTTTAGGCGCTAATAAATAAGTATAGTTTCGATTATTATCAGCGGAACGTTCTCCATGGATGTAGATTTGATGATAATTCCTGTAACTGAATTGAATAGAACTGCTTAGATACTTACTCCAGATTCGCGAGTATCGCAAGTTCCAGAGCTGACTTACAACATCCCTGTCCAGGTTCGGCGCGAATTCATCCGGATGATAAAACGAACGCACCGCAGTGAAATACTCGGAGGCAATCGTATCGCCCTCGGTGACAAGTACCGTAAACGAGGAGCCGAATTCCCCGAATGCCGACTTCTCGTCGCGATCATCCTGCCCGAAATCTTCATCGTAGCCATTGTATCTGTATGATACGGATGTTTGAATATGCATCGAATATGGTCTAAAAATCCTTTGTAATTTGAAGACAATGTTCTCAGAAAGCCTGGCATTGTCACGATTTGTAATGTCAATAAAACCACTCACCGTGTCTGATGTTTCGTATAAATATTCCTGAAAAGCCACATCGCCTTCGGTAATCAAATTCAGTTCAAGAAAAAGATGCTTGAAGATCCTACCGTTAAAATCGTATTCCCGTTTCTTCTGCGTATTGGTTTCATCGAATTCCAGAGATGAGGAATAATATTTCTTCTTTGCGTTAAGACTCTCGAATTGCAGGCTGAGACTATCTCCGGTGTGGAAATTCTTCTGATAGACGCTGCTTAAAGCGAATTGGTTGGAGGGGATTGCGCGGAAAATTTCCTCCTCGATGCCGAGTTGAATATTAAATTTATCGGCCCCCAGAATCTGTTTGTCCAGAACTCCTTTCCAACTCATCTTTGCCCCCTTGTCGATACGGCTGCCAACAGGCTCGTCTCGAGAAGTGATCATCGCCCCAAGTAAATATTGAAACGAAAGCCAATCGTTCGGTCTGTAGTCCGCGCCGGCTAACATCTCCGAATCGTCGATGTTCCTGTCCCCGAGAGCGCTGTACCCCTGAAAAACCTCGGTGGTGATCCCGAAATTATCACTAAAATCGTAGAAACCCTTTGCCCTCACATCCCTGTTTTCCTGCCATTGGTTCGCCCCGCCGGTTAATAAGGACCTCTTTATAAGAGTTGATTGCGTATTTGTGGAAAGCTCGAGGGAAAAATCCGAACTCGGATTGTAATTGTAAAGCAGCGAAGTGTCCCATCTGTATGTCTGATTATCCTGGTTGAATACGGCGGTTAAGGAGGAACTCAGTAAATTGCCCGAAGTAAGGAAGAAACACAAAATAAGTAAAAAAGCGGCTATGGCGTTTTTTGTCATAGTTTATCTATTTTTATGTGAGACGTCGTCACCGATGGATAACATAATAAAGCTCTATATATTCCGAAATAGATATTTTATCGGGACGAAGGTTAGAATCCAAACCACATCTGACAAAGAATTCGGATAACCTTTCAGCATCCAAACCACGATACCCTTTGAGGCTGTTAATTATCTTTTTTCGTCGTGCCGAGAAAGCCTTTTTTACCAGCTTAATAAAAGCATCCCTGTCATCAGCGCATATCATAGGCTTTTGCCTTCTTCCAAGCTGTACCACAGCCGAATCTACCTTGGGCTGTGGTTTAAAATTCTCTTGATCAACATCAAACAAATACTCAGCATCGTAATCAATGCCCAAAATTATACTGAGAGCGCCGAATTCCCTATCTCCCGGTTTACCGGCAATCCTTAAGCCGACCTCCTTTTGCACCATTAATACGACATGAGAAATATACTGCGAGTTCTCGGATATCCATCGTAGAATTAAACCGGATATATGATAAGGAATATTGCCGCATAACGAGATATTACCATTCTTTGATAAAGTCTCCGGGTTCAGTTTTAATATATCTTCATTCACAACAGTCAGATTGGCGTTATCGCGATAACTTTCTGCCAAGCAATCCGCTAATTTCGAATCTATTTCAACGGTTCTTACGCTCAACCCCTCGTGTAGAAGAGCCCTGGTTAGTATCCCTTTGCCCCCACCTATCTCAACTACTTGCCCATCGGGCGAATTATGCGCAACCACCTCAGCTATATCACGCGCAAGTCCATAATTGATAAGGAAATACTGAGAAAGCGATTTCTTGCTCAATTATATCTTAACTCGATATTTTATTTAGTGGTCTCAAGCGAAACCCAACTCCCAATTCATTGGCAAATCGTTGGCACTCGCCAATATCTAATTTGGGAATGTCGACAACAGATACGACTACCTCGGGGATTTTCCCACAACAATCGCGGATAAATTCCACAACGGCATCGAACGCCTTTTCGGGAGACTCCGGTTTACATATTCTATTGTACTGCTCTTCGGTCGGCGCATTTAAGCTAATTGAAATCCTGTCGAAATACTTAGCCAGATCATCGATTATATTGCGATCATTTATTAGAGATCCTTGCCCGTTAGTATTCAGTCTTAACTGCGCCCCTTTTGATTTCAGATGCCTTGCCACTTCGAGCAAAGTCTCCATTCGATAGGTAGGTTCGCCATAGCCGCAAAAAACTACTTCCTCGTAGCCGGAAATGTCGCCGATGGCATTCTTGATTTCTTCGGCAGAGGGCTCCCGATTCAGTCTCAGATTATTGCCTCTAACCGTGTAATCGTTGTTTCTGGCACAAAAGAAGCAATTATTACTGCACCTGTTGGTAATATTTAGATACAGGTTACCTTTGATCTCATAGGCAATCGTGCCGGCATCGGCGTCTATTTTGAATAATTCGGTTGCATTGTCATAAGTTATCCGAGCGATATCCTCGGGGCTGTAACGGTTGAATATCTCCGATAGTTTATCGGCAACGTAGATTATATAGGATGGTTTATTCAGTTTACCTCGGTAGGCTTGAGGAGCGAGATACGGACAATCTGTCTCGATTATAATACTATCAAGCCCGGCGTAAGCCGCCATGCGCGGAGCGTTGGAGTTTTTATATGTGATAGTGCCGTTAAAGGAGAAAATAAATCCCAATTCCTTAGCTTTATCTATATGTTTTTCTTCACCGGCAAAACAATGAAGGACACCGCCGACTGCGCCAGCGCCGGTAGATTCCAGAACCTCAATAGCCTCATCATAGGCATTGCGTATATGAATAACCAGCGGTAAATTTAACCGCTTAGCTAATTCTATCTGCATTTCAAACGCTTCATATTGCTCCTTCCGCGGACTGAGATCGCGATAGAAATCCAATCCGGTTTCGCCGATAGCCACTACTTTGTCCGATTTAGCCAATCTCTCCAATCTGTCGAAATTGTTCTTTCCCAGTTTACTTGCGTCATGCGGATGGAATCCGACCGTCGCCCGGATATTCTCATAATTATCCGCAAGTTGTATCGATTTCTCGGAGGACTCCATATCCACACCAATATTGATTATGCCGACCAGACCGGAATCAAACGACTCCTTAATAATCTCATTACGAATATTATCGTATTGGGGAAAATCCAGATGCGCATGCGTATCGAACAGTTTCATTTTCTCTCCCGATCCATATAACTAAACCAACGGTCGGTAAAAGTATAATAAAATCATATCGATACGGCAAGTTTTGAAAAAACAGATTTTGCTGATTCGGTATGGAGGTTTGACGCCACGTATTATTTCGTCCGACGGTCAGCGCCCCGGCGCTGACGGAAAAGACTCGATGGCAGATCCCGTCCCGGGAATCTTATTGAGATCAATAAAACAACTGCCGGACAGGAATGTCCGGCCTCCTGACAATAGTAGAGCAGACATTCGTGTCTGCGGAAATTCTTATCTCTTCGCCTGCGGCTACGAGCTAAGCATGCCACCCGCCGACCGCACATTAGTGGCGTTCCCGATTATATCGGGGACCCCAATCCGCACAATCCCGTCAGCGCTGACGCCTCAGGCTGGCCGGCAGATGGAATTAAGATAGACCGTGTACTACCAGTAACTCGTATTACGACTTACCATTTATCCTGCAGGCTGCGGAATTTACCCCCCGAAATCATAACTTTCATAATGGCGGTGATATGCTCCTTTTCCGCATCCATTATCTGATTGAGGATGTCGTTTTCACCGAGTACATCGCTTACCGCCTGATAAAAACTTAAAGTCGCTTTCTCCAATTCAAACGCCTTACCCAAAGCATCATTGAAAGTCTCGATAGAGTCGGCATCGGCGAAAGGTCCTCTATCGGTTGAGAAGAATTCAGAAACAGACATCGCCTTTAAATACTGGGTTTTCTCAGGAGCGCCGCTTATATCTTTCTCCTCCGGAGCTTTTTCCAGCAGCGCCGAAAACTGGCGTTTGTGCACTTCCTCATCTTTAGCCAATCTGGCGAACAGCTCCGAGACATCTTCTTTGTCCGAGAATTTATTAGCTAAACGAGCGTAAAACTTGGCGCCGTTTTCCTCGGTCGCTATTGCAAACTCTATACTTTTCTTTAATGTTACTTCTTCTAACATATTTACTCCTAATTTTAGACCTTGAATTTAGAATTTCGCATTATAAAGATTCTAAGGCGCAAGCGCAATGAAAATATCCTGAAGTTCCCAAAGTTATATCAACACAACACGGAGTTTTAAAACGGGTAAAGGAAGCATTAAATAATCTGTTGCAATTATGCAGTCCTTTTATGATAATTCCGATGTATTAACAGGACTGGTGAGGACAATGGACGCTGAAAGAATATTAAAAATAGTTGCGTTGTTTCTGGGATTAATTGTGGCAGCCATTATTGTTGTTGCCTTGCGGCAATTACAGTCGGTCATGCTCCCGCTTATGGTTGCCTTGCTCCTGTCGTTTTTGCTGGGACCCTTTGTTGAGTTGTTAACACAAAGAAAAGTTCCCCTATGGGCGGCGATGATAGTTATGGTAATTATCGTTTTTTCAGTCATTTATCTGGTTGGACTGCTGATATATTCATCCAGCAATAGCTTTATTGAGGAATTTCCTAAATACGAAGCCAGAGTTACCGTGATGGTGCAGGATGCATTGACTTATTTTGAGATTCCTCACAGCGATGTTAAGGAGTATGTGGATCAACTGGACTGGAAACAGGCGATGAGTGATATCCGCATTCAGAGTGTAATCTCATCAACTTTAGGTACTTTCTTCGGCTTTCTCAGTAAAACAATTATGGTGATTCTGCTGCTCTTATTTATTATCCCGGGTAGAAGGAAGATGGGTAGCAAACTGGAGAGGATTTTCCAAAATGATCACCGACGTATCAAGAAAGCTCAAACCGCACTGGATGTTATCAATACCCAGGTGCAGCTCTACCTTATAGCCAAAACCGCTGTAAGTCTGGCAACCGGGATTTTGGCAACCATCGTACTGATGATTCTGGGAGTTGATTTTGCCATAATGTGGGGATTTTTTACATTCATTCTTAATTTTATTCCAACCGTAGGTTCAATAATAGCGACAATTCCTCCGATATTAATAGCCTTCATCCAATTCGGTTTTGGCGGTGAATTAATTCTAACTGTGATTCTTCTTACCACGATTCAAATAATTATGGGTAACATGGTTGAACCCAGAATAATGGGTAAACAGCTCAATCTCTCCCCGCTGATTGTGATTCTGGCGCTAATATTCTGGGGATGGTTATGGGGTATCCCCGGTATGATACTGGCGGTGCCGTTAGCCTCCGCTTTTAAGCTCGTCTGCGAGAATATTAATACTCTTAAGCCAGTTGCGGCTTTGATGGAAGGTGGATAGCTATATTCGGTCGCTTCCATCCTTTGATTTCGGGAATAAATACCCTACAAACTGACTGTAAAGAGGTCGGACGCCCTTGTAGAGACCTAACAACAGGCGGGAGATCGGATGTTCATGGAAGGCGCGGATAATATAATTCTGACGGGCATTGTTACAAAAACTTCGCTTATATCTGCTGTCGCCCATCAAAAAATCGTATTCTTCTAAGTTCTTAGCATGTATGGTTTTCACCATTTCCCGGTGCAGTATATATCCCGGTTTGTAGCTCCTGAATTCCTCCCTGTAAGCCGATGAGTAACTGAAGTATTTATTACGGTAAATAAATCCCAGATTGTAGGCAATCGGGGAATTATCGAATTTCAGAATTATAGCGATCATCTGGTTTTCTTTGCTGGTTCTGTCAATCAAACTTGAGGTAAAATCCGCCATATCGCTGCTGAACAATCGGTGTCCTCTTTTCTTCTTCCAGCTTTCGTTCTCGATTGCCGCTATATGTTCGGCTAACCTGGTTCTGCTGTCATTATCCGTATATAACTTAATCTCAACATCGCCTTTATCCCTTAGATCTTTGTAAGCCTTGTTGATTAGACGGTTTAGCCTGGCGCTGTAACTTTTGGGAAATGGTCTTCCATCCCTGATTATCAGTTCATCGAATCTCAGGTATGGGCAGTATGAATCCTTAGCAATGGTAATGTCGATATCTACATGGCTAAATCCTTCCTTGAGCAATTCGAAATTCGGGGACGACGAAGATATCTGCCTTAATTCAATCATATCCCAATGCGGCGCAATTTCAGATATATACCTTGTCAGCTCATCAATAACATATTCCGGATCCTCAGTTACGATTAGGTCGCACCGAGGTGCGAATGTATCCCCGATAAAATGCAATCGCTTTATCGGAAATGGAATCCTTATGCCGCCGGGGGTGTTTACACCGCTTTGGGTTATAGCCAAGGGAGCCGCACCGATAAGCCTGCCGTTCTTCTTGATTAGCAGGATTTGTATTAACTCGCCGTTGGATTTATGAGTAAGATAGTTGGATAACCAGGTATGGCCAAGAAAGAAATCGTCATTATAACAACGGCTCAAGAGCTCTGCCCACTCTTTTCTTAGACTATCAAATGCCTGCAAATTGTCCAGAATCTCAATTGCCAAAATAAATGCCTGTTCAGAAGTATTTACCTTAGTTACAAAACCAAATACGGCATCCATGCTTGCCCCATTGAAAGTATTACTCCCGGGCTTTCAAATCAATCTAAATATAATCTTAATACCTTTTTTCGCAAGTGATTAATCCGCATTATGATACTACTTCTACATTAATTTTCGTCTTATTCAAATCGTACTACACACTGTTTTACGCATTTATTACATTTATTGCTTTACAAAAACTTACCGGTGAATTAAGTTGAAGGCAAAACGGTTATAAACGGTTCGGGAGCAGAGGAATTGGCGGATGAGATAAAAAAGATAATAATAATTTCCGACGGCACCGGTAAAACCGCAAAAAGGCTGATGGATGCGGTGCTTTATCAATATAATACGCAGCAAGTCAGGTATAAGCTGGTTAAAGTCTATCAGGAAGTGCGGGATCGCAAATCCTTCGACGCCGCTTTAAAAGAGATCGGCGATGATTATCTGGTGGTGGTTTCGATAATATCCGACGATCTCCGGGCTCACGCGCACAATGCGTTGATGGAAAGGGAATTGCTTCATTTGAATGTTCTGGAACCGATGTTGAAAACCATGTCCAAGTTCCTGGGCGTCCATCCCGACTACAAACCGGGAATACTGCAAATTGTGGATGACAGGTATTACCGAAAAGTGGATGCAATCGGATTCACCGTTGAACATGATGATGGCATGGGGAATTTAATAAATGAAGCGGATGTGGTTTTAATCGGGTTATCCCGTACTTGCAAAACACCGATCAGCGTTTATCTCGCTTGTAATATCGGACTGAAAGCCGCTAATATACCGATAGTTCCCGATACCGCAATGCGGGATTCGCTGTTGAAAAGACTGCAGAGTGTAGAAGGCGGTGTTGTTTTCGGATTGCTTATGAAACCCGATATACTTCTGAGGGTTAGAGAAGAGAGAGCCAGGGTGTTATCCGGTGATCGGTACAAATATACCTGTTTGGACGAATACGCCGATATAAAGCAGATTCAAAAGGAACTCAGGTTTTGCCGGGAACTGTTTGCTGAAATCGGCTGTCCCGTTATCGATGTAAGCCGACGCGCGATCGAGGAGGTGTCGGTGGAGATTGTTAGTTATCTTCAACGAAATGGATTTGATTCCCCTTCTATCGAAAATTTCGAGATATAGTCTGTATTATTCATAAATTTCACTATCGGTAGCGGAAGCCTTGCGCTTCCGGTGTTTGTTTGAATCCACAATTCCAGGCTGACAATGATCTAATATTTTTAAATTCCCGAAGGAGTAGCTTTCGGTTACGGATTCGTGGTTTTTATGAATTATCCGGGATAGGCAAGGTCGGTTTTAATATTGATTTGATGCCTTTGAAAACACCGCCGCATTAACCTACGATTTCGGTTTCTCAGGCTCAATTAATAGAGATTTAACATTGCTGTAAATCGCCTTTCCGGGCGGAGCGCCTTTTGGTTTTCTTACGTATCGGACTTCCGTATAGATAACCGACACAGCAGAGGAATTACGAGCTTTGCTGTAATATGCGGCGGCAGCGGCGGCTTGTTCAATAATATATTGGGGGAATTCGTAGTTTCTGTGGGGGCGTTTTAAAACGACGTGCGAACCCTCCGATTGCTCGGTATGAAACCATAAATCATACTTGTTGGCGAACCCAAAAGTGAGTTCATCATTCTCCTTGCTGTTGCGACCTACGTACAATCTAAGGTCGTTACTCAGTAGAAATTGCCAAAATTTCTTTGAACGATCCTCGCTTTTAGCGCTTTTTCTTCTCGTCTTCTCATCCGGCATCAGCCCGATTTTCTTACACTTACTTCTGATAATTCCTAATTCATCCGCCGATTCACTGTTAGCTAAATCACGTTGAATGGCTTTAAGCTGATTCTTGCGGTCGGAGATCTCTGTGAGCCTTTTTAAGGTCACTTTTAATCCCCTTTTGGCTTTTTTATGTTTCTTATAATAGGAAGCGGCATTTTCGGATAAGGTTTTGGCGGAATCCAGGGGGATAGTTATTTCCTTATCTTCTTCTTCAAATATATCTTTGACAACTACCTGATCCTTTCCCTTAGTTTTCTGGGGATTTGCAAGAAGAAGATCACCATATTTCTTGTAAAGGTCGGCATTTTCATAATCCTCCAGGGTGGAGCTTAACTCGCTTAGAAGTTTATCTGACCTGGATAACTCCCTTTCGAGGGTAGAATTCAATGAGTTTCTCAAGCCCCTTATGGCGGCTTCATCTTCCAGTTGCCGCCCCATAGTTGCGATCGCTTCCGAAGGCGACTCGTATATCCGCAAGTTGCTGTAGCGCTTATTATCGGGGTCCATCAATAGCATCCGAGACGGTTCATTATTATCAAATTCAATCGCGAAATACCAGGTCTCGGCAATCCGTATCAACCCGGACAGAGTCGTAATAAGCTTATCCAACCCTAACCCACTCAGTGATTTAAGCTTTCTATCATTTTCCACTTCGCATTTTTCGAGGATTAAACCTGCAGTTGGTTTATCAATTCCCCGGATATTGCTGTGCAGCAGCTTAAAGACAGTCAGTTCCGGTTTCGATAGGCTAAGTTCTCGCAAATACTCAGTGCTGATTTCGTCAGGCGCCGGTAATGGTGGAGGCGAGGGGAGTTCCAGAATTCCTTCATTAACCAACCGACTTTTGAATAAGGACCATTCAACCTCCGACGATTGTGAATCTGTAAGGATTAGATTAGAAAAAGAGGGCGCCAGGAAAAAGTACAAGAAGTACTCGATATCCCTCTCCTCATCCAGCAGTTTCATTCTCACAATGCGATCGAAATTCACTTGTTCGCATTCGGTTATTTTGAATTTACGAAAAGGTATAGGAACCGAATTTCGTTCCGCTTTGGAAGGTAAGTTGATATTATTGATAAAGTTCAGCCGGCAGGCTTTTCCCTGCCATGCATACATGAGCCAAAGACGTTCTGAAGGACGTCCGATAGACAAGTAAAGCCTGGCTGTCTCGCTTACGCTGAAGATATCGTTAATTAGTTTTCCGACAAGCGATTCCCGAAGTTCATTGACTAACAGATGAATATGTAATGAATTTAACCACATAATCAATACTCGGAACTAATATATAAAAATTGATTGACAAAGCTTATGGAATTTTTATAATGAGGGATTTATCGGAGGTGGAAGTTGATATACAGTATGACAGGATTCGGTAAGGGAACTGCCGAGGAGAGCGGTTTGTCGGTGGAAGTGGAGATCAACAGTCTTAACTCCAGGTTTCTGGACGCCAAGTTCAAGCTCCCCGGCTACCTATCCGCAATTGAGTATAGACTTCGTCAATTGGTTGCGGGTAAAATAAATAGGGGGAAGCTTAGCATTTTTGTAAGTGTTAATTCCACCACAGCAGATTTTAAACCGATGAAAATCGATATAGCTTCGGTAGAAAAGTTTTATAATGAAGTCGTATTATTAAAAAGTAAACTGGGATTATCAGGCGAGATCGACATAAATGTATTGCTGAATATGCCCGATGCTATTGTTAGCAGTTACGATGAGAGCGAATTGGAAATTGCGTATGCGGTAATAGCCGGGGCTTTAGAGCAAGCTCTGGACGAACTTAATGTTAGCCGTAATCGCGAGGGCGAAGTCCTCGCCGCTGATATTCGCCAACGACTTCAACATATAAAAACTGAATGCAGCGATGTTGAAAAATTAGCGCCTGAAAATTCGGCTTATCAACTTAAAAAATTAAAAGATAGACTGAAAACCATTCTCGGAGATACCGAAATCGATGAGTCCCGGTTGATAATGGAAGCGGGGATACTCGCTGAGAGATATGATATTACCGAGGAGTTAGTAAGGCTGCAATCTCATCTTGCGAATTTCGAATCCGACCTCAAAACAGGCGGAGATTTGGGCAAAAGACTATCATTTATTTTGCAGGAGATGGGTAGGGAGATCAATACAATCGGCTCGAAGTGCGGAAACGCCGAAATTTCTTCCCATGTTGTGAATATTAAAGAGGAGCTTGAAAAAATCCGCGAGCAGCTCGCGAACCTGGAGTAAGAACGGGCGTCGAAACCGTAAGGGTCTCGACCCACCGAGGTCGCAATATCCCATCAAGGCAATAAGGAAATTTCGGGGATCATATTTTGAACAATAATAGGTTACGAGGTCTATTAATAGTCCTATCTTCGCCGTCCGGCGGAGGTAAAACATCGGTATATAAGGAACTTTTAAGACGTTACCCGAAGTTTAAATACTCCGTATCGGCAACCACCAGACCGAAGCGAGCGAACGAAATCGATGGTGAATCGTATCATTTCCTCGACAGAGAAGAGTTTGTTAAAAAAAAGGACGCCGGTCAATTTGCTGAATGGGCGGAGGTTTATGGAAACTACTATGGAACCTATAAGGATTTTATCGACCGTTCTTTGCAGCAAGGAGAGATCATCCTGCTGGATCTGGATATTCAGGGAGCGGCGAATCTATCGCGCCAATATGAAGAGGCGGTTACAGTATTTATCCTACCGCCTTCGTTAAAGGTTCTGGAGAAGCGGCTGATCAATAGAGAGACCGATGATCCGGAGGTTTGTAAAAGGAGATTGCAGGAAGCTATTAAGGAAATCGCCGAATGGCCGAATTATAACTATGTTGTTATTAATGACCTTCTCGACGATGCCGTCGAGGATGTCGCGACCATAATCAAGGCAGAATCATTGAACTCCTCGCGATTTCCCGAAAGATATTTCGAGAATAAGTTTTTAAAGTAGTAATAATAAATCAGGCGTTATTGCGGAGGATAAAATATGAGACTGATATCGATAGATGACACAGACAAAGTCTGTCGGAACGGATATGAAGCGGTTCTGATCGCCGCTCAATATGCCAGGAAATTGAATTCTATCCGGCTTAACAAGGAGCGAAATGAGGAGATCGATATGGAAGAGGGCAGCAAGCAGTATTTGCGGGTAACCAGTCAGGCGCTTTATGATCTTGTTGATAGAAAGCTGAAATTCGAAAGGTCCTGGGAATAAGGAGCGAACACAAATCATGGCATCAGCCGAAAAATCATTAGTCATCGTTGAATCTCCGACCAAAACCAAAACCCTCAAACGGTTTTTGGGTAATGGTTTCGATATCCAAGCC
>WJIR01000075.1 GCA_014730175.1 Candidatus Zixiibacteriota bacterium | reverse complement strand
GGATAGATGTCGGCAGTGAATTGCCGACCTAATTATGGAACCGATGTCAGGTGGATAAATCCCCTGACCTACCGATATGATGATCCCCGAAGGACAAGCAATCGGCTACGGATTTTAGGTGAAAGCGGTCAGGTCAGGCGACCCGACCGCACTATTAATCTCGGACAGAATTAAACATTGCGCTTGCTGGCGCGGGGGGAAGGCTCACTGCTCGATAGCTTCTATCTCCAGCTCAATCTCCACTTCATTACCCACAACCAAACCGCCGCTATCAAGAGTTTTGTTAAAAGCTATACCATAGTCTTGCCGGTCAACCTTAAGACCGCCGCTTAAAGCGATCACTTTCTTTCCGTTGGGATGTTCGATCGGTCCTGATACCGTAAAGGGGACTTCCACCTCCCTTGTTACGCCTCGCATAGTTAGATCGCCAAGAGCAACATAGTCTCCACCGCGCTGCATTATCTCCTCGGATTCAAATTTAATCTGCGGATAGTCATCGGCGGCAAAAAAGTCGTTGCTTCTTAAATGCGAATCGCGATCCTCGTTGTTGGTGTTGATGCTTTTCACCTGAATTATACCTTTGATGTAGGAATCCCCGAGGTTGTTTTTATCAAAACCGATTTCGCCCTCAAACTCGGTAAAATTACCCCTAACCTTACTGATTACCAGGTGGCTTACTTTGAATCCGACATCGCTGTGAACCGGATCCACTTTGTAAATAGGAACAGCAAACGCCAGATTCGCTATAAAGAATACTGCGAATGCTGTGAAGAGTAGATTTCTTATTCTCATAATATCTCCTTTATATGTTGAACTGTTAATATCGAAATTACACCGGGTCAAGCCCACTCGGGGCTTGACATTGCGCTTCATAGGATACACCTTACGCCACCAGCTTCGCGGTAATTTCCGCTACTCTTTTACCCTGGAAACGCGCGATTTCCAACTCATTTTCGCTGGGTCTTCGGCTTCCGTCCGGCGCTGCGATTGTTCCCGCACCATACGCCGAACCTCCGGTAATCTCATCCATATTCAGCAAACGCTGCTGGGTATATGGCACACCGACTATTATCATCCCATGATGAATCAATGTATTGAAAAAACTGGTGATTGTCGTTTCGTGGCCGCCATGCTGGGAACCGGTACTGACGAATACGCTGCCGACTTTCCCAACCAGGTCGCCATCGCGCCAAAGCGCCACGGTTTCGTCCAGGAATGCGCGCATCGATGCGGTCATATTGCCGAAACGGGTGGGCGTTCCGAAAATTATGGCATCCGCTTCCTTAAGGTTATGGGTGGTGGCGATGGGAATATGCGCAAACAGTTTCTTGGTCTTGACCGCCTCCATCCTCTCCAATGCCGGCTCGGAGAGTATCTCGCGAACCTGGAACACGCCGACATCGGCTCCGCTCACGCTCCGGGCGCCATCGGCAACCGCCTCAGCCATCGTATAGACATGGCTATGTAAACTATGGAAAATTATGCTTATCTTCATATTCACTCCATATAGATGTTAAATGGCAACAGAACATCGTAGGTCAAGCCCATTCGGGAATTGACAAATGGCTTTAGCGATTTAGGTAAACTCAAAATTGCGCGTTGTTGTTCCATGCATGCCAGGCTTAAAATATTCCAATAAATATATTGACATATTTGCAGGATTTGGATATATATTACCTGAAGAGTGGGGTTGGAAGATGTCAGGCAGTCAATCATCTTCTATGTGGGTTGAGAATCGAACAGGTTCGGCTTTTGAGATAAAACCTTTATCTATGAATGGAGGTGATAAGAAAACCTGAGACAAAAAATATCTGATTCCATTTTTATGCTCATTATTATAAGCTGCATGTTGGCGGCAATGTGCGGGAGCAGTTGCGATACTCCAACAGATATTGAAAGCGGCGATGGTGAGATTAGCCATTTCAAGGATGACAGTGGTTATTTCTGGGGCGAGGAACCGATTGACAGTGTTTGGGAAGGACATTGGGCTCTTTTTGACGAATCCCCTACTTGGTCTGTAAAAGGCTGGATAGCTTATGAACACACCAAAGGGATTAATAGTGATGATCCGGGAGTTGGAGGAATATACCTCATCCGAGAGGACGGAAGGGATAAGCATCTCATATACGAGGATCCGTTCGCAGCGCGTCCCGAATGGTCGCCTGACGGGGAATGGTTGGTTTTTTCCAGCCTGGGGACAGTAGTGAAGATACCTTTATCCGGCGAATATGTAGATACGCTTTTGCCGGCGGGAGAATGGAACCATACTTGCTGGTCTCCGGATGGGAAATATATCGCCTGTGGCTGGCCCTATGGCACTAAGGCGGGAATATGGATAATGACCGCCGATGGAGATAGCGTACACAGGATAATAGAGCATGGCGGTGATCCCTACTGGCCTTATCCGGATTCGATTATCTATATTAATGGTGATCTAAAGTATCCTCCTTGCAGCATTTGTATCTCTCATATTTCCGGTGAATTCGGCAGGGTGATTTACACCCCTGATACATTTTTCGTCCCCGGAACAGTAAATCCTGAAATGCATCGTCAGACCCAAAAAATTGTTTTTGGCCCGTGCTTAGTAAGTTCGACCGCAGCGGAAACCTGGATCATAAACGCAGATGGAAGCAACCTTAAGAGACTGACGTACTTATCGGGATATACTCCCGCTTTTTCACCCGACGGGCAACGAATAGTTTACGGTGACGGCAGAAGGGGGGAAATGTCCGGATTATGGATAATGAATACCGATGGAACCAAGAAACATCAGTTAACTTCTAATCCTTGGTAAAGGATACTTCGGTTAATTATGATAAGAAGCAGAAAAGATTCATCGATAATCCCTCTAATAGTTGCTATGGGGGTATTCCTTATCCTAAGCGGTTTATCCTGTGATAAACCTACTGAAGATCACGGCGGCGACAACGGGGAGATTGAAGAACCGGAAGACACTTTATGGGTCGGCGGATGGGCTGTATTTGATGTGGACCCGACCTGGTCGATCAAGGGCTGGATAGCTTATGAGCATGATAGAGGAATTGAAGGTCACGATCCTGATCAGGACGGAATCTACCTCATTCGCGAGGATGGGAGCGATAAGCATCTCTTCCATGATGATCCGTACGCATCCTTCCCCGCCTGGTCCCCTGATGGCGAGTATTTACTCTTCACAAGCCAGGGAGGGGTGGTAAAAATGCCTCTGTCAGGTGAATGGGCTGATACACTTACAATCCAATCGGCTTTTGAGTATCCCTGTTGGTCACCGGATGGGAAATATATAGCATTCAGCTACGAATGGTGGTGGGAGATTTACTATGGTATATGGATTTTAAAAGCTGAAGGCGATAGCCTTGCCAGATCGATTCCCTCCGGACGAGATCCTCACTGGCCGTATCCCGATTCTATCGTTTATCGTGATTATAGTTCGATGGTTCGACCACCGAGTATTTGTATAACTCATATATCGGGTGAGTTCAAGCGGGTAATTTTCGAACCTGATACGATTTTCATTGCTGATTCGATAAATCCCGTTATGCATCGTGAAACCAGAAAAGTCGTTTTTGATTTGCACATCCCGGATTCCATAAGCAACACCTGGATTATCG
>WJIR01000074.1 GCA_014730175.1 Candidatus Zixiibacteriota bacterium | reverse complement strand
GCGCATACGAGATTCAACCGGCGTTTCATCCCACCGGAAAAAGTCTTCACCCAATCTTTCTTTCTATCCTGCAATCCGGATAATTCCAATGTCCACTCGATCCTTTCGTTTAAAGCCTTGCCGGAAAGCCCATACAGTTTCCCAAAAAAGGCGAGATTTTCCTCGGCGGTTAGATCCTCATATATCGACAGGGTCTGTGGAGCGTTCCCGATTTGAAGTCGAACTCTCGAATTAAGCGGATCGCCGTCGCCATTAATTCCCACAGTTCCACCATCCGGTTTCAACAGTCCCACCATCATATTTATCGTGGTGCTTTTTCCCGCACCGTTGGGTCCGAGCAGACCGAAGGTCTCCCCTTTTTTCACCTCGAAGGATACTCCGTCGACAGCTACCAGGCTATTGTAAGATTTACGGAGATTATTAACACTAAGCATATTACTCCATCTTATTCTCTTGTTTTACGTGCATGTACATATAAAAATATCGCTGCGTGATCCCGCCATTTTCCGAAAGCGGGGAACTTCGTGCAGGCTGCCTCCGATGGGCGTGGTTCGTCAATCTTAACGAGATTGAATCCGGCGTTTATCACTCCGTTAATATAGTCAGTCAATGTCCTGCTATAATAACAGGTCGTAACAAAATCATCGCTGCCGGAATCCGGGGAATGAGAGAATTTCCATTTGTCAATCCACGGTCTTCCCTCAAAATAATGCGAGACCAGAAGGGTATTATCCCGTATCTCCTTGCCTTCAAGCCAGTCCAGCCCTCTGGTCATAAAGCATGGATGAAGAATACTGAAAAACATATCCCCGGGGCTTTTCAACACCCGGTGAAACTCCGAAAATGCTTGGTCGAAATCGGGGCCATCCATTAAAGCCATCGTGGATATTACGGCGTCGAATTCCATGTCCCGGAAAATGGAGAGGTTGGTATATGATGCAACCTGATAGGTAATCCCGAGCGGCTTCTCATCCTCCGCCTGATGCGCATAAGCAATAAGTTTCTCGGATATATCGATCGCCGTCACAACTCCGCCCTGTCTCGCAAGCAACCGGGTATTCGTCCCCTCGCCGCATCCGGCATCAAGTATTTTCTTTCCCTTAATATCGCCGATGAAATTAAAGAAGGCGGGATTGTTGAAATGATCGCGGTAGATATCATGACCCGCGCGCACCTGATATGCCCAATAATCCGCATTATCATCCCATAGAGAGGCAATATCTTCTAACGCATATTCAGACGTATCCACGGCAATCCCTCATCTTATAATGCGATCCTGACTTCTGCAACATACAAAGCCTTCCGATCCCTGCTTTGCAGGTAATCTTTCAGCATGAATCCGATATTCGGCTCTACTTTTTCGTCGAAAACAACTTCGCCGTTAACACTAATAACCAGGTTCTGCTCAAGCCGGAATAAATCGGGATTCACCAAAATCCGGAAAGCGCCCAGGCGGGACGATTTTATATCGATCCGGTTCCCGTACGCCGTTACATCCGCAAATGCCGATGGTTGCTCGCGCTTGAAGAGATAGTAAAGCCTCGGTTCAGGCAATGCCCCTTTCAGGTCTACTTTATCACCATTACGCTGGACTATAAGACGAATGTCATCGCCGCGTTCAACTCCGCTTTTGAATTCATTTAGATCATCGATATCTCTGATTTTTAAATCATCAGCTCTGACAATAATATCCCCGTCCTGCAACCCGACATCCTCTGCAAAAGTATCCTCGATTACTCTATTCACTTTCACTCCCTCGCCTTCGAATGAATCGTCATTCATAAAGCCGATAGTTACACGGTTATCGATCATGGCAACATTATGGTCAACGTGCCACGGTTCGGGCTCTGCGGTAGTGATTTCATCTATAGCAAACCAATGACACCGGCCAAACTTCTTATCGGCCGCTTCCCATACAATGCGGCTGGGTATCGGATCCCGGGGATGCCTTAACAGGAAATTTTGCACCAGCGGTTTTTCCACATCCCAGTAAGTCAATTGATGTCCGCCCTCATGGGTGCGATAGGTGATATCCGCGCCGGCGTCCAGCGCCATCTCGATAGTAGGCTTCATTTTCTCCGTGGCATACAAACCATCGTTGGCATTGGTAATTGCGTATACAGGGCTGTTATACATATTAGGCGCAAAGGTTGGAACGTTGCCATCGAGACTGAAGACCCCCATGTGACCGTTAGGTGCAAAAAAGGCAGCGAAGTCCGAAGGGTCAACCATGGCAAAGCCGAATGATGCCGATGCTCCATCCGAAAATCCCGACATGTAGATCCGGTCGTCATCGATATTATATTTTCGCTTCATAGTGCGAATAAGATTCTTGACATTCGCCATCCCTACATCATCCCACCATGTTGCGCCTGACTGCCCGAAGGGATATAAAGCCAGCCATCCGTTCTCCTGCGCTAACCGGACGAACTCACTCTCCGTTGCCCACTCCATAGGTTTGTCGGAAATCTCCGCACGGGAAATTCCTCCATGCAGGACTAAAGAAAGCGGGGTTGGTTCGCCAGGATAATAACTGGCAGGGATGTAAACCACATACGGGCGTTCAACGTCATCAATACATTTACTTGTCAATAGCAAAAACGTATCCGTCTCAACCTCGGGAAATTGCATGGACCGGAGATGATGCGCCACATCCTGCCAGTCAGGTGAGGCTCTAACTACCTTCGCAATTAATTTCTCTTGTTGAGTTACCGATGATTCTTTAATCAGTCTATCGACATCATCCTGCCAGCCGGAAATGGCATGGCTAAATGGAAGCAGGCAAAAAAACACTACAATAAAGAAAAAGCTTTTTTTCATCTCCCTCTCCTCCGATTATTGCAAGTAATGGTGCAAATTCTATCCGAACGCCCTCTCACGTCCCAGCGCCTTGCGGATCATCGCCATCTGCCCACAGTGGTAGGCGTCATGCGCGCAGAAAAATAGCGCTCCATCGATAGCGGTTACTTCGTATTCCGGGCCAAGTTTCACCATAGCTTCTAAATCCGAACCTATCATATTCTCTAATTTCTCAAAGATCGCCTTATGAATCGAATACAGCTTAGCTTTGATTTCATTCATGGAAGGATAAATGTTTTCATCCTCCTTAAACCCGGCGCCCCTTGCGAATAAATCCTTCCATTCCGGCGAAAGGTCCGCATCTTCACCAAGACATTTCAGCGTCAGAGCTGCGGTGTATACTAAGTGACCGGTTTGCCATTTTATATGATTGAACTCCCCATTGCCCCGATGCAATGATTCCTCTTCGGTGATGTCATCGATCATCGCTTTTATCATCGCTACATTAGTGTTCAGGGAGTTTTTGAGATGCTCTTTCTTTTCCACTGATTCTCCTTCACGAAATTTGTAAGTTCCAAGTATAATAGTGTAAAAAAACGATGTCCATATTTTTCTCGTATTAAATCAAGCCTTTCGGTAAATCAAAATCTCAAATCGGGAACGGAATCCCCTCTTTGTAAGTTATATCCCTTAAATATAGTCAACATTTAAACGCAAACAGAATCCCAAGAAAAGGAGTAGATATGATAAAGAAATTACTACTTAGCTTTCTATTTCTCGGACTGATGATAGCTCAATCTTCGGCAGTTGAACGTATGGTAGTCGGAGATATGTTCGCCAACACCGGCTGACCGTTCTGCCCCGACGCCAATGTGGTACTCGATCAGTTGATCGAGGATAATTTCGACAATTTTCTAGTAATTAGATGGCATAGAGGCGCCCCCAGCCCGAATGATCCATTTTACAACTGGAATCCCGAACCTGTGAATACGCGCGCCAGCTATTATGGAGCTAACTACAATCCGCGCTTGTTCTTAGACGGAATCATGGATTGTAAAAATGATGAAACCGAGTGGCAGGATTCACTGAATCTGCGGCTGCCGGTGGAGTCGCCTTTAAACATGGTTGTTTCCGGAAACTGGGAGGAAGGCACTCGAGAAGTAGATGTGAATTTACGTATCGATGTTGTGGGTAATGTGCAACAGAGTAACACCCATTTGTATGTCGGTGTCATCGAAAGTGATATCTATTTTGAAGCCCCCAACGGCGAGTTGTGGCATAATCAAGTTTTTCGTGAACTTCTAACAGCTAACGACGGCGATCCCGTGACATTGGTTCAAGATAATTCATACAGCTATGGTTATAACTTTACATTAGATACCGAATATACTGCCGAAAATACCGAGATTTTCGCATTCGTTCAACATAAACCGTCAAAAGAAATCTACCAGGGAGCAAAAGCCTGGATTACTCAACTGATGCCCGGCGATCCCATCGTGAGTGTGGATATGGTCCCCGATGATGACCCGATAATTGTGCCGCAGGGCGGCTCGTTCTCATTCACCGGCATACTGGCAAACAACACGGCAGTATCGCAGGTGGTGGATGTATGGATTATGCTCGATGTTCCCGGATACGGAATTTATGGTCCCCTGCAGAGGTTTAATAATGTCCCGTTGAACGGATATCAATTCCTCACCGCTCCCGGGGTTAATCAACCGATTCCGGGATATGCGCCCGAGGGAGATTACGATTATATCGCTTATACCGGCGATTATCCCGATGATGCTATCGATTCAGCTTCGTTCCCGTTCACGGTGGTTTCCGGAAGGAATTCAAGCAACGACGGATGGGAAACCGAAGATTGGTTCAATACAAATTCAAAGTCAGAGGATATTTCAGTCAAAAGCAGCGCTTATCCTAATCCATTCAATGCTCAAACCAGCATAGAATATGAACTGCCGATATCAAGCGAAATTAGGCTGAGTATCTACAATATTCTGGGGCAGGAAGTTGCCACATTAGTGGACGCAACTCAAAATGCCGGTAAGCACAAAGTTGTTTGGAACGCATCCGAGTTCTCCAGCGGAATATATTACTACAAACTCTCCAATAACGATTCCGCTGAATTCAGACGAATAACACTTTTGAAATAATCAATTCACACTCCTTAACCGATAGAAGCGGTAAACTGAAGAAGTTTACCGCTTCAATTCAGGATATCACTAACCTGTTTTATTCATAAAATTCACTATCGGTAGCGGAAGCGCTCCGGAGGCGCGTAAATCTTCAGCTACTAATAATGATAATTGTAAATAATACAGGCTAAACATGCCTTCGATCAGACGAGGACGTCTAATACCACATCAACCTACCGACTGCGCCGGACAGACTGATGACAATGTTAGATTCTGGGCTTTGTTAATAGCTGGACAACCCCATCGGCATTGGGGCGCGCCCCTTTTCTTAGTAGAGCAGACATTCTTGTCTGCGGAATGCGCGGGACAATAATGTCCCGCCTACTGTTTAATTATCCGTGTCGGGTTTCTCCATTCGGTTATCGCTGAATTCCCGGAACCCAACCTATTACCTTTTATTTCAATGGATAATCATAAATTCGATATATTCTGAATACTTTAGCGCCCAAGGAATCCAAAGCACGGTTCATCTTATGGTTTGTTTCCAGAATCCAACCCAATTCCGCCCATTTATATCCGTGACTTAGACCTTCGTTGATCACTTCAAGGTACAGTAAATTATCAATCCCTCGCCCCTGATACTCCGGTAATACGCCAAGTATAATAACTCGAATCCCATCGATTATCCTGCGGATCTTTTTGTAATATAGAAGTTTGAATATACCGAATGGCAGCAGCTTACCATTTAGTTTTCTCAGGATTTGATTAATATCGGGAAGTGCGAGAGCAAATCCGATAGGTTCTCCATTTAACTCGGCAAAAAATACGATATTCGGGTCGAGAACCAGTTTGAAATCCTCTGCGAGATAGTCAATTTCCGCATCGGTTAATGGTACAAATCCCCAATTCTTTTCCCAGGCCTGATTATAGATTTTTTTCACTCTCTCGACTTCCGCATTGAGTTCCTTCATCCTGATCGTCCTGATAGTCAGCTCCTCCCTTTTTCGAATTCTCTCTGCAAGCTTCAGGTTTCTTTCGGGGATTTCGATGGACTCATCAAGATAATAGCCGTATGTATCCATCGCTTTGCGCATACCGTATTTCTCCGCAAGTTCAAGATAATACGGCGGGGTATAGGTGTTCATTATGGTTGGAGGTTCTCCATATCCTTTAACTAAAAAACCGATCTCATCGTTAGTGGAGAAGTTACAGGGCCCTCTCATAGTATCCCTTTTATGGCTGCGAAGGAAATCGGCGGCGGTATCGAACAATTCGGTCGCCACTTCTATATCATCTATACATTCGAAAAAACCAAAAAAACCGGTTTTATCCTGATGAAAAAGATTATGGTTATGATTTATAATAGCGGATATCCTTCCCGCTAATGCGTCATTTTTGTAAGCGAGATAATGTTCTACCTGTGCATGCTGAAAAAACGGGTTCTTATTTGGATCGAAAAATTGCTTTCTCTCCATCATAAGGTGGGGAACCCAGTTGGGATCATCACGGTAAATTTCGAAGGGAAATCTCAGAAATGTCTTTAATTGCCCCCGAGTCTTCACCAATTCAATACTTATTTTCGACATTTGCTATATTATACCGAATTTTTTCCCGATTCGCCGGAATGTATCCAGAACGCGGTCTATCTGCCGATCGGTATGTGTCGCCATATAACTGGTTCTGATCAGGCTCTGCCCCGGAGATATAGCGGGTGGTATGATAGGATTGGTAAATAATCCTTCATCGGAGAGCTCCCTCCAGAATGCAAATGTTTTCTCATCCTCGCCTATATAGATCGGTACAATAGGCGTCTCGGAGGTGCCCAATTCGAATCCCATACCTTTCATCTCGGTATGAATACGGTTGGTTATCTCCCAGAGTCTCTCTCGCCGTTCCGGTTCCTGTTGAACGATCCTCAGCGCCATCAAGCACGAAGCAGCCGCGGGAGGGGGGATAGAAGCAGAAAAGATCAGAGCCCTGGAAACATGCTTGATATAGTCGATAACTTCCGTATCCGAGGCGATAACTCCCCCTAACGAGGCGAATGATTTCGAGAATGTTCCCATGATCATATCGGTTTCATCGGTAAGCCCGAAATGTTCGGTGGTTCCCCTGCCATTCTCTCCGAGTACTCCGATGGCATGGGCATCGTCAACTAAGATACGAGCTTCGTATTTTTTTGCGAGCCGGACTATCTCCGGCAGATTGCATATATCCCCTTCCATGGAAAATACGCCATCCACGACAATCAGTTTGCCGCATTCGTGGTTGTTATTACTCAGAAGACGCTCCAGGTCTTCCATATCATTATGTTTGAATTTAATCGTTTTACCAAATGATAGCCTGCATCCATCCACGATCGAAGCATGATCAGAGCGATCGGAAAATATCAGATCATCTTTCTGTACCAGGCAGGATATTGTGCCCAAATTGGTTTGGAATCCGGTGGAGAAGACTAAGGCTTTTTCTTTGCCCAGGAATTGAGCGAGTTCGTGATCCAATTGCTCATGCAAATCCAGCGTTCCGTTTAGCAATCTGGAACCGGTACACCCGGAACCGTATTTCTTGATTGCCTCAATCGCTGCTTCGGTAACCCGCGAATCTGTGACCAAACCGAGATAATTATTGGAACCGATCATCAGCATCTTCTGACCGTTCACAATAACTTCGGTTCCCACAGAAGAGCTTATCGGCCTGAAATACGGGTAGTAGCCGGCATTCTGAGCTTCAATATGACGTATAAACTGCTTGCACTTCTCAAAGAGATCCATTTAATCCTCTCTACCTTTTTAACGCTTGCGCAAATGGGAGGGCTTGCTTATTTTACTATCCGCCGGACAATCTGATCATTACGTACCGAGCAGAATTATTATTAATTAAATTGTAAACTCATTGTCAAGAAATAAAATTCAAACCGAAATCGATCCCACCGGTTCAAAATGCCTGGTAACCGGCGCTAACGGATTTGTCGGCAGTCATCTATGCGAAAAACTGCTATCCGTAGGATGCCGGGTTTGCGCGCTGGTAAGAAAGACCTCCGATTTACGCTTTTTAAAAGACCTTCATATTGAATATCGTTATGGCGATGTGTGTCATCCGCAGTCTCTGGATAACGCTGTTCGGGATATCGATTTCATTTTTCATTCGGCTGGACTGACCAAAGCGAAAGATTACGAGGATTTTTATAAGGTTAATCATATCGGTACTCTTAGCCTTCTTGAAGCTGCCTTGAATAATGGAGAACCTCCGAAGAGATTTATCTACATCTCTTCTTTAGCTGCATGCGGACCCGGTGAAAATCATACACCGGTAACTGAAGAACATACTCCAAATCCGGTTACAACGTATGGCAAGTCCAAATTGAGAGGGGAAGAGGAAGTGGTCAAAAGGTTTGATTCTATTTCTTCCACCATAATTCGCCCTCCTTCTATTTACGGTCCAAGAGATAAAGAGATATACACCTTTTTCAAAACCGCATCTATGGGTATTAAGCCTTATTTTGGCAGGGAAGAAGCGATTTTATCGATGGTTTATATTGATGATCTCATTCATGGAATAATAAAAGCCGCGTTCAGCTCAAAAACGACTTCCGAGATTTATTTCACCACCGATGGCGAGGTCTATACCTGGGATGATGTGGTTTCATGCCTTTTGGGAGTTTTTGATAAAAAAGGAATTCATATTAACATACCGATTTCATTATTCCTGTGGTTAGGCAGTTTTTCGGAGCAGATTACCAAAGCGATGGGGAAAGCCCCCATGTTCACCCGCGAAAAAGCGTATGAAATAACCAGAAGAAATTGGGCATGCAGTTGCCGGAAGGCAATGGAGGTTTTTGGATATTCCCCAAAAGTGAAGTTCAGCGAGGGGGCAAAGTTGACCGCAAAATGGTATAAAGAAAAAAAATGGTTATGAAAGGTAACGGCATGGAATTAGAAGAAGCTCGTAACCTCTTTCCCTTACTTTCGGAATATACTTATCTGAATAACGCAGGCCGGCCACCTCTGGCGGTTCCGGTTCGTGATAAGTTAGAAGGTTATTTGGAACATATGATGCATCAGCCGGTCGATGATCCCGATATGCTCTTTACACCAATCGAATCCTGCCGCAACAAGCTGGCATCACTTTTTGGATGTGCGCGTGATGAGATAGCCCTTACTCCCAATACATCTTACGGATTAAACGTCGCTGCCTTCGGACTGGGACTCAAAGCCGGCGATTCGGTGGCGGTCCCCGATATGGAATTCCCAGCTAATCTGTACCCGTTCGCAAAATTGCGCGACAGCGGCGTTAATCTCAAGCTGATAAAAGGCCGGGATGGAATAGTGGAATTATCCGATATTGAAGCTGAGCTGACACCCGATGTGAAATTGATGTCGATCTCGTGGGTACAGTTTTTTAATGGGGTAAAAAATGACATAAGGGAGATAAGCAGGTTATGTTCGGAGAGAGAGGTTTTCTTTTCGGTGGATGGAATTCAAGGCGCCGGCAGTCTACCTCTCAATCTTTCGGACACCGATATCGATTTATTCTCCTCCGGCGCCGAAAAGTGGCTGCTTTGCCCATGCGGGATCGGTTTTACATATCTTTCATCGAAATCGGATCACCTGATTAGGAACAACTATGCCGGATGGCTTGGTGTTGACTGGGGACAAAATTTCTCATCACTGCTTGTTCCGCTGCGGGAATTCAAAAAAGGAGCGGCACGGTTGGAGGTCGGCACTTATCCTTATCAGGAGGTCATGGCATTCGATGCGGCGCTTGATATCATCACCGGTCTGGGAATCGAAAATATCGCTAATCATATAAGAGGATTACTGGACAAACTGCTCGAATACCTCCAGAATTCCACAATTTACAGGATAGTCTCCCCGCTTGATTCCGATAGGAGATCATCCATCATTTGTTTCACATGCGAAAACGTGGAGCAGGCGTACAATTTCCTTGGCGAGAATCGGATAATAACCTCACTCCGGGAAGGCGCCATCAGGATAGCTCCCCATTTCTTCAACAATATGGATGATATCAACTGGCTGATTGAAATCCTCCAGAAGTACGAGCGCGGCGAAAAATGAATAAGCTTTCAACCATAGCCATAATTCCCGCAAGATTCCGGTCATCTCGCTTTCCCGGTAAAGCATTGGCGGACATTGCCGGACAGAGTTTAATCGAGAGAGTGTACAAGCAGGTGATTTTGGCACGCAAATTGAGCGATGTTATAGTGGCAACCGATGACGGTCGCATTCTGGATGCGGTACGGAAATTCGGCGGTAAGGCGGTTATGACATCCGGAGATCATCAATCGGGCACTGACAGGATCGCGGAGGTTGCCAAAGATATCGATTGCGATTTGGTAATCAACGTGCAGGGAGATGAGCCG
>WJIR01000073.1 GCA_014730175.1 Candidatus Zixiibacteriota bacterium | reverse complement strand
GTTATGGAGCCGGTGAATACGATTGTTATGTGATCAAAACCGATGTTAATGGAGACACGGTGTGGACAAGAACCTACGGTGGCGAAGGTTTCGAGAAAGCTTTTTCGGTTCAGCCGACTTATGATGGAGGGTACTTCATCGGGGGATCTTCGCAAAGCTTTGGTGCAGGAGGGCACGATGCTTACCTGGTGAAAACTGATGAAATGGGGGATACGCTTTGGACTAAAACTTATGGAGGGGCGGATAATGATCGGGCTTTCTCAATGCAGCTCTGCAATGATGGCGGTGTAATACTTGCTGGCGCTACCGATAGCTATGGCGCCGGGGATTTCGATTTCTACCTGGTAAGGACCGATGTCTCAGGCGATACTTTATGGACTCGGACTTTTGGTGGAGAAGGTATTGATGTTGCGAAGGCCGTTTGGCAAACTACGGATGGCGGTTTTATAGCTGCGGGCGGAACGCAGAGCCCTGAAGCGGAGCACCTGGATTGCTTTATTGTTAGAGTAGACTCTGCAGGTGAATTACTTTGGACCCGTACAATTGGAGGAGATTACAAGGACTATGCTCGATCGGTTGTTCAGGATCAAGATGGAGGCTATGTTTTAGCCGGTTCTACAGATAGTTTTAGCAACGGTCAAAACGATGCTTGGCTGTTGAAATTACAGGGGGAACTGATGGATTGCTGTGATGTGGATATGACTCCTGATGATGATCCGGTAATGATTCCTCCGGGAGGAAGATTCGGATTAACCGGATATATTGGTAATCCTACTTCTGATCCAATCGCTACCGATGTATGGGGCGGTGTGCTATATCAGGAGAATTTCTATCAGCAATTCGCTTTTAACAATATTACTTTGGAGCCGGGTGAATCGATGACCGCTCACACCTGGCAGAACGTTCCGGGATACGCGCCACAGGGAACTTATCTATACATCGCATATTGCGGCGATCGGCCCGACACAAAGTGCGATTCGGCAGAGTTCCCTTTTACCGTCAACGGCGCACGGTTAGAAGGCGGGGCTGACGATTGGTCAATAGAGGATGGATTCTTTATATCAAATCTCGATTTACCGAGTGAATATGGGCTTATCGGCAGTTACCCCAATCCCTTCAATGCAAATACCAGTATCGAGTATCGTTTACCGGAGTCAGGACATGTTTCGCTGGAGATATTCAACCTGCTCGGTCAAAGGATAACTACCTTGATAGATTCAGAATTTGAAGCCGGACGGCATACAGTAAAATGGGATGCATCCAATTATTCCAGCGGCATCTACTTCTACAAACTCACGGCAGGGGATAATGTATATACGAAGAGGATGACATTGCTGAAGTAGTTCGGCATCGACAGTCCACCAAGAGAATTTGGTGACGCTTGATAAGTTTCTGGCAATCTTTTTAATCCATCCGCTTTCCGTGGAATACGAGATTTCTCCGGGGTGCTGTAATACTCCGGCGGCGGGTGACCCTTCGGGAATTTTACAACAATAAACAATTTACAGTCTGGAATTTGGAGTTCGGAACAGAGCCGGAAGCGCAGAGCTTCCGCTACCGATTAGTGAATTTATGAATTATCCGGGTTAAAACGTCAACACCCTTTCCGCTTCGGCAATCCAATTCGATAAATCTTTCAAATCGGAGACAACCACACCCTCATAAGCCATCTCGCCCGGATTGGAACCGGTACGCTCCAAACAGGTTCCGCAGGCGCGGACTGTTATTCCATCGGCGATTATATCTTTAGTCATCTTTTTCAGATCGAAGAAACCGTCGGGAGGCTCTATACCTTCCCGCACTATATCAACCGCATCGTTCATAACAAACAGGCGAACATCATTGCCGGATGCAGAGAGCGTAGAAACTAACCGTAGTGAATTCCAGATTACATCGGTTCCGTCATACGGTTTATGATTTAGAATCAGCAGAATGTTCATTTATTTCCTTTCACAGTTGCTAAAAATACCCCAGAATATATTTTACTGATATAAAGGATATCGCCACCGCAAGCAAGATTTTAATATAGATCGCTGGCACGAATCTCTGCAGCCGTGAACCGAGATAGATACCGAAAAATCCCCCGATACCGAAAAACAATCCCAATATCCAGTCGGGAGTAACCGCCAGCGCTGAGGGAGCCAGCCTCGGTGCAATAAGCGCATACAGTAAAACGCCGATAAACGATGTTAAGAATGTATTAAACAGCGTTATACCCGCAATAGTGTAAACCGGCAAGCCAAACATCACTATCAACGCCGGGGCTATCAACGAGCCTCCCCCAATTCCATACACTCCTCCGATTATGCCGACAATCACACTGAGAAAGAATATCCAATAAGTGGAAACCGAATAAGGGACTTTGTTGAATTCGAAAGAAATTCTTCCAAAGCTTACCTCGGTGGTTTTTACTTTGAATTCTCTCCCGGCCATTTTTTTGTTTGGTTTGCGGTTGAATATTTCCTTGATAAGAAGGTATGCCATATATGCCAGTACGATGCCGACGAACGCTTTGAAATTCTTTGGATCGGGTAAGCATTTAATCCGAATAAATACCCCGAAGAGGGTTCCGAAAATAGTACCGATAGACATAGCCCATATAAGCGCCCACACCATCCGCCCCTCCTTTGCATAGCGATACACTCCACCGGGAATGGCGACCATGTTAAAAATCATGTTGGTTGGGGTAACCGCCGGACTGGTGAATCCTAATACGCTCACCTGAAAAGGGAGAAGCAGAAAAGCTCCGGAAATACCCCCCATCGAAGTCAGCGTGGAAATCGCGAACGCTACTGCAATCGGCAACCAGAATGGTGTTTCAACACCGCTAACGGGGAAGGTCATTGTCAGACAATTCGGATACTATACGATCCCAAAAATCAATTGCGGGTTTGATTGCCTTTATACGCTCCTCAAGTTCAATGAATACCTTTGTATAGTCGCGAATCGTAAAGCAAAAGTAAGGAATGGAGTAATTAAAGAGCACATTAAAAGCATTCTCGGAATCAGGATCATTTGGTTTAAATAATTTGAATTGCTTTATTGAAAGGGGTAATGTGTGAGCATAATTAGAGAGATATTTATAGGCTGTACTATGATATTCCGTGCTAATTCTCGTCATTGACGCGATTGTACTGAAGTCAGGTATGTTTCTATTCCCGGGATTTAAACACTTCTTCTGCTTTTCAGGTGACATTTGGTTAAAAATATAGTTCCCTTTAATCTTTGCTCTTATATGCTCAACGAATTTTCGAGAAGGCGTGACGTTATTCTGAACACCCAATGATTCTGCTATCTTCAAG
>WJIR01000072.1 GCA_014730175.1 Candidatus Zixiibacteriota bacterium | reverse complement strand
GGATGACACTATAATATTAGCTGTCGACCTCGATTCCCGGTCATCGAAGAAAAAAGAACGGATTCCGATCCTGAACATCGTTCTTTTTATAGTTACATTTATTTCAGCAACACTGGTTCAGGCGCAAAGCTGGAGTTTTGAGGGCGTTCTCACCGGCCTTCAGTTTTCCATCCCCCTAATGGCTATCCTTCTTTTCCACGAATCAGGACATTATATCGCTTCGAGGATTCATAAAGTCAAAGTTTCATATCCGTATTTTATTCCGGCGCCGACTATCATAGGCACTCTTGGCGCAATTATCAAATCCAAATCGCCGTTTTATAACCGGAGACAGTTGATCGATGTGGGCGCCGCAGGTCCGATCGCTGGATTTATTGTCGCCATCGTTGTTACCATTATCGGTTTATCGTATTCACCAGTTATGCCGGTAAAAAGCGATATGGTGGGGATTACATTGGGCGATTCGTTGATATTTAACGGACTGGTTGCGCTGATTGTCGGAAATGTCCCTGACGGCTACGAACTGATGCTAAGTCCTATGGCTTTTGCAGGGTGGGTTGGTTTTTTCGTTACCATGTTAAACCTTCTTCCGGTGGGACAACTGGATGGAGGACATATTGCTTATGCCCTGTTTGGAAAACGTCATCGGATACTGTCGAAAGTGATCGTATTTGCGTTATTGCCGCTCGGTTTTCTCTGGCTAGGATGGTTTTTATGGGCTTTTCTGCTGCTATTTATTCTGAAAACCAATCATCCCCCGACCATCGATGATAGTTACTACCTGGATAAACGCAGAAGACTGGTTGGATATATTTCCCTGGCAATATTTATCCTTACATTCACACCGGTACCGATTACCATATAAAATAAACAGCCCGTCCGAGCGGACGGGCTAAATCTAAAGGAAAGTAAGGGGAGGACTTTCCTTTAAAAGGGGTACTATAAAATAATAATACAGTGTCCGCTTGTCAAGGGGATTTAAAAAAAAATCGGGAAATTATGGTTACAATAATACTGCAATGTGGTTTTATATGGGCTCCTTTATGCCTGAACCCTCGCGTTTTCTATTCCACCAATCCTCCAACTTCGGTGCGTACCATAAAGTTAGAAAGCATAATGCAAAACCCGCAATTAAATCAATAACATAATGATGACGCAGATAAACCGTTGCCAGGATCAATCCGATTCCGAACGGTAACAGAATCCAGAAAAGCCATCGCAAGTACCTGTAAGCGAATATGAGCGATAGAGTTGTAACTGCGGCATGAAGCGATGGAAAAGCGCATCGGGACGATTGCGGCAATACTGCATTTATTGCCGAATCAGTCGATCGACTGATTATTCCACCGGAAAATGTCCTTGTGAATTCGTTTATCAGCACATAACGCGGCGGAGCGGCGGGAAAGAGCGCATAGAGAATATAACCGGTGTAGAAACACAAGATAGTGGTAATCATCACATAACGGAATGCCCGGTATTTTTTCTGAAACCAGAGGATAGTAGCCACCAGCGGCGCGAAAATGAAGAAGTTTACATAACAGAATGAGAAGAATTCCGTCAATACCGGATGGTAAAACTGCTGCGCCCACAGACAGGGCTGCACGCCGAATAACCAGTCATCGATTGCAATCAGTGAATAATGAACATCGTGCGGATTGACGAAATGAACCGTATCGTGAAGATTAGTGTAAATTGCAATACAGATCCCGAACGGCAAACCATCGCGGATAATCCGCCAGTTTGGTTTATATTTGGCAACCGTGTAAAGCAGACTGATAACCGCTATCAGAGCCGCCCAGCGCCAGACAGCCCCTGTAATTATAGTGTGCGATTCTCCGATACTTCGGAAGTAAAAAAAAGCTTTGAAAGTGAAATAGGTCATTATTGGGAAGAAGATAAGGGCTATAACTTCTTCCAGACGCAGTTTCAGAAAAAAGTTTTTCAATTTACTTAAAGGCAATGTTGATGACCATGCCATTGTTTTCAATGCATTATTTTCCATTGCGTTACGTTGCTAATTACCGGCGGCAAATCAAATCTTTAACTCACCTAACAGATGCAGCCTTAGCATATTTAGCGCCGCAGTTGCAGCCCTTTGACGATTTATTTCCCGGTCGGTTGCGAAATGGAACTCCTTGGTGACAGCACCATCCTTTGAAGCCAGACCTATCCAGGTAGTGCCTACCGGCTTTTCATTGGTGCCGCCGGTTGGACCGGCGATTCCGGTTATCGAAAGTGCGTAATCGGTTTTCGCTGAGTTTAACACCCCTTGAGCCATCGCCACCGCCACCTCTGAAGAAACCGCCCCATGTTTTTCAATCAATGTTTGAGGTACTCCCAGTAAGTCGGTTTTGGCTTGATTGCTGTAGCTAACCACGCCTCTCTCGAAATACTCCGAAGAGCCCGGAATGTCGGTTAACATCCCGGCTAACAAACCTCCTGTACAGGATTCTGCAACCGACAATATCTGCTTACGCTCTTTGAGCATATCGGCAATTACTTCAGAGATACTGGTTTCCTCTTCGGCATAGATATATTTCCCGATCTTCTCCCTCAGCTTTTCCTCGAAATCGGCGATAAGCTCCAGCGCCTCCGAGCGCGGTTTTTCTTTAACCGTCAAGCGTAGGTCAACTCCCATATATCCCGGAAGAAAAGCCAGTTTAACGGTTTCATTGGAAGCGAGTAATTCCTTGAGTTTCTCATACATGACCGATTCCACAATTCCCGAAGTGCGCAATCGCTTGAAAGTAATAACGGAATCATCCTCCGATGGAGGGAGTAAAGGTTTCAGCTCATGGATAAAAAGATTCTTCATTTCGTAGGGTACTCCGGGAAAAGCGACAAAGATATTTCCTTTCTGTTCGATCATTATCCCCGGCGCCGTTCCCCATTGGTTTTTCAATGCGCGGCTCCCCTGCGGCAGGAGCGCCTGAGATTGCACCGCAGCCGGCATATCCCGATTACGACTTTTATAACGCTCCTCAATAAATTTAAGTACATCATCGAAAAGCACCAGGTTTCTTTTAAAAGCTCTGCAGATAGCTTTTTTGGTGACATCATCATGGGTGGGACCCAAACCTCCGGTGGATATCACCAGTTGGTAATTCCTGGTTAATTTAACAATACTCTCCTCGACGATCTCGATCTCATCCCCGACAGTCTCCCTGTACGAGGGATCGTGTCCCATCTCAATAAGCTGCTGAGCTAAAAATGCCGAATTGGTGTCGATGGTTTGTCCGTAAAGGATTTCATCGCCTATAGTCAAAATTGCGGCTTTCATAAATTCCCCACAAGGTTTGTATACAGGTGGTATATAAAAAATGTTAGGATAGCTGCATAGATGCCGGCTACAACATCGTCTGCCATAACGCCGACGCCGTACGGAATTCGCTCCGATCTCCGCGCCGGGAATGGTTTTACGATATCGAATAAGCGGAATAGGATAAACGCCAATGCGTAGCTTTCTACCGATTTGGGAATCGCTATTATCGACACAAAGATACCGGCAACTTCATCGATGACGATCTCACCGCCGTCTTTGCCGTATACATCTTCGGCGCGGTATGATGCATAGATCCCGATTAGAGTAACAGTGAAGACCACCAGAAGCTGTTCCACTATTCTAACCGGGAAGAAGGAGTACGCTACCACAATTGCCGCAAGCGAACCCCATGTTCCCGGCGCCGCGGGGAGATAACCAATGCCGAAAAAGGAGGCTATAACCACTGCAAACGGACGGGAGGTAACCGGCTTGTTTCCGCGTTCAATCGGGCTTTTTTGCATCTTTTTAAGCAGCGAGTTCATTTAACCAGGTTTTTTATCATGGGGAAACTCTTTACAATATAATCCAGACCGGTATAAACCGCTAATATCATACTGATAAAAATAACGATATCGAAATAAATTTGCATCTCTTCGGTATTAAAAAAGATAATATCCTTAGTGACCGGACCCAAGATAGTCTCGCCATTTATAACTATCAACAGAAATACGATAGCCACCATCTGTGATGCGGTTTTAGCTTTTGCCAGAAAGGAAGCCATTATAACCTGTCCTTTGTATGCCGCCAGCGAACGCAGGCCGGTTATTAAGAACTCCCTGACTATGATCGGAAGCACCATCCAGGCTTTGGCGTATCCCAGACCCACGAATGATATCAAAGCAGTCGATGTTAAAATCTTATCAGCCAACGGATCCATGAATTTGCCGAAATTGGTGGCGATATTGTACTTCCTCGCCAGATAGCCGTCGTAAAGATCGGTCAAAGCAGCTACCGTGAAGACAACCAACGAAATAGCCCGCGTGATTCGATTTTCGATGATAAAGAAAACCATGAAAACCGGACTGAGCAGAATTCTTGATATGGTTAGTTTATTTGGTAAATTCATAACTTCCAAAAAATCTAAAACCACAAATTTAGTTTTTTTGACGGTAATAGTCAAACCTTTAAAGCTGAGTAGCTCCCCAAAAATATTTAGTTGAAGCGGAGGCTGATTTGATAATCATCTAACACCGATGGTTTCCTATCATCCAACTGGTGATAGACGAATTGATAATTCTATAGACAACCGCTCCATTATTGCCTATGGGAACATTGAGGACCATCATGCACAACGGTATATGTAGCCTGTATTAGTCATAGATTTAGTCACCGGTAGCGGAAGCCTTGCGCTTCCGGTATTTCTTTGGAATCTTCAATTACAGTCTGTAAATATTCTGATTCACTTGAGCTACCGAAGGACAAGCCTTCGGCTACGAATTAATGTTTTTTATGAATTATCAGGGGTAGAGCTAACAATTGCACCGGGCAATAACCGAGGGATTTATCATAGCGCTTACGCCATAAATCAGTCTGTTCACTTTAGGCAGATCTGTCGAAAGTTTTTCATTTTTTTGGGAAAAATTCTGATTGGTTAGGATAGTAGAAATAAAATATAGCGGTGCAGGGATTCGAACCCCGGACACGAGGATTATGATTCCTCTGCTCTAACCGACTGAGCTACACCGCCTTTTTTTAGCTAAACGGACATAATATAGATTTTTCCGATATTGTCAAGAAAATAATAAGGCGAAGGAAGCTATAAGCTGCTTTTCCTTCGCCTTAGAAAGTTAGAAAGGAGTACTACTTTGTTTGGTAGTCATCCTCCAAGACCATTTCCTGAGAAATGATTGTCGGAGTGACGAAGATGACTAAATCCCTGGTCTTAACCTCATTCTTCGTATATCTGAAAAGTCCGCCAAGCAGAGGGATATCCTTAAGAAGGGGTAGACCGGTCTCGATATCACGATCTTCTTGAGATGTCAAGCCGCCGAGAATAACGGTTTCGCCATCGTTGACCACAACATTGGTAACGGCATTCTGGGTATTGATAATGATACCATTTGCGTCAAACGAATAGTCAGAACGCTCCGGTTTCAATTCCATCAATATCCTGTTTCCGGCGGTAATATGCGGCGTAACAATTAATTGGATACCGACATCATAAAACTTGGTCACTACATTTCCGGATTCATCAAACTGCTTGATCGGTATCTTCTGACCCATCTGGATTTTCGCTTCCAGATTGTCCACCGTGATAACCTCGGGATGTCCCAGAATACGTCCTTTATTGGAGGAGACTATCGCCTCGACGACAGCATTGACATTAAACTCATTGTCGACTATTTTGCTGAACGAAAGCCGTCCGGTACTCTCGATAATATTTCCGGTCGTCGATTGTGCCCCAGCTCCTTCATGTGTATAGCTACTGGTCGCTCCGCCGTTAAGTTCTATATCCGGCATATCGACAGCATTGCGACTGAGCACAGACCAATCGAAACCGATCTCCCGGAAGTAACGGCTTTCAACTTCGAGTAATTGTGCTGATATTTTGACTTGCTTGGTTTCCGTATCCAGCATGACAACCAATGATTCAGCTCTTTCGATATATTCAGGGATATCCCGAATAATCAGCGAATTCGTACGCTTGTCGGTGTCGATATTGCCCCTCTCCGAAAGTATTGTCTTAATCGGAGTTTCCAGATCCTCTGCCGATGCGTATTTGATCTGCATTACTTTTGTATTTACATCTTTTCTGAGACGACGGTCGAAAAGGAATTGGTCTTCTTCCGCGAGTTTTTTCTGATACTCAGCCGTTGGCATAACCACTATATGTTCTTCACCCTCAACCGCTGTGTATGAATACGTTTCCGCTATAATATCGAGCGCCTGGCGCCAGGTGACGTCACGCAATTTCATGGTCACATTCCCTTCGACCGAAGGAGCTGCAACGATGTTTTTGCCCCCATAGTCACCGAGGTATGTTAGAACCGCTTGAATGTTGGCATTGGATAGAGCCAATGCTCTTATCATTTCTCCATTTACATTGTAATCCTGGTTTGCATGTATCGCATTTGTAGAAAATAGCGTAATCAAGAGAAACAAAACGATTCCAACGCAATTCCTTTTCGTCTTCCTGCCTCTCATAACTTTCACCTCATTTATCAATAATATCCTGTAAATTTAATGTGACGGTTCGGGTCCAACCGAACTCCGATATTGCAAAGACTATGTCATCATCGGTCACTCTCGAGACCCATCCGCCTTTTATTTTATCTCCTGCCTTTAAGATATACGCATTCCCCTCGGCATCTTCGCAAAGTGCGATATTTTTACCGTTGCTTTCCAGCACTCCGACGAACGTCAGCTCTTCTACGGTAGGCAAGGGTAAGACACCAAAAGCCCTGGAACCTTTTCCGGTAACGGCCAGTGATGCGAACGGATCCCGGGTTCCCCTGCTGCGATAAACGACATTCTTACGTTCATGCTTGGTTTCGATCACCTTTCCCTTTTCTTTTATCTCCTTTGGTTCCGGTTCCGGCTCATCACGACGAACCACTTTCCTTACGACCTTTTTAGGAGACTTCTTTTGAGTATCCGGCTGTGCGGGTTTACCGCTTCTTCTAACAACGCGTTTGATTCCGTCCTCCTCCTCGACGTCTGTAGCCAAATCCGCAGCCGACTCCGGTTCCTCGTCCAGCTCGGGTTCAACAGCAGCCCAGGGCTCGAAATCCGGATCATTCGGAGTGGGAAAGCTGATAATTAGCTTATCCCCGGCATCCCTGACGGTATATGTAATCGGTTTACCGATATCGAATACAAGCCTGGTTATCATAGGCGCCAATGAGAACTGGCTGGTTCGAATCGACTTTATCGTTGCCGAGGGTAGCGAAAAGTAATCCTTTTGAGGTAAGTCATGCTCGCAGTTTTTCAGATCGACCACCAAGCGTATCGGTTCCTCAAGGATAATATTATGCTCGAAGTCAATAGCGCTATCCGCATAAATGGTGGTGTAGGTGATATTGTTTACTTTGGCTATATCGATGTTAGATATCTTACAATTTGCTAATGCATTGGGAATGCAAATTATAAGCGATATTAATAAAATTATCGTGTATTTCAGATATTTATTCATTGCTCTGTGACTGTTCCGGATTTGACTTGTTTTTCGCATTGTACGACGTTAAAGTAAAATTAGCCATTACTGTTTTATCCGTTAGCTTTGGCGCTTTGGGTACATCTTCATATTCATTAAGGGTCACTTTTGTGATATTCACGATAAACGGGAAATTAGCAACATCCGCCAGAAACTTTCCGAAGTCGTGGTAAGATGTAGCCATTTTTACACCGAAGTGATGAGATACGTAATAATCCTGTTCCTCAACGGCAACCGGATTAAATTCGAATACCAGCGATCTATTGGACTGAGCTGCAGCATGAATCTGGTTTAAAAGGGTGGACATCTCCAATGAATCCGGCAGTAGTTTCTGGATCGGACGATATGAAATCAGTAAATCGTTGTATTCGGCTTTAAGCGCCTCCAGATTTTTGGTTTTCTGCTCGAGCTGGTTCAGTTTCACCAGCAGAGACTCATACTCGGAATTCAGTTGGTTTATTTCCTCGTCTGCTTTTGTGTAGAATTGGGAATACCACCCGTAAGCTATAATGATTACTCCTACTACCACCAGGATAAGCTTTTGATGTTTGGGATCTCGAATATCGACCATTTTAATCTATAATATAGGTTTTATCGTTAACAATTACCCGCTTTTCTTAACCGTTTCGGTATCAGCTCGTACCTGCCCGAGCTTTTCAAGATTAAACGAAAGAGTGAACATATATGTCGGTTTACCTTCTACCTCACCTAAAATAACGCTTGATATCCTAATATCAGTGAAATACTCGGATCTGTCCATCTGAATCAGCAACGAAGCCAGAGCGTTAAGGGAGAAGGACCGACCGTCCAAAGTTGTCTGCTCCTTAGCCTTTTCAATAGCCTTGCCTCCGATTTTGCCTATTTCCTCCTTAGGTCCTGCTCCCGCTTGCTTGAACGAGGTGATCCAGACTTGTGACGGAACTCTCACTGCCATATCTCCAAGCAGGTTAACCCAATAGGATCGGTTTTTGTCCAGAACCTCTATGGCGGAGATCCTGGCAAGGATTTCCTCCTTTAATGCATTCAGTTCATCGATCTGAGTTATCTCATCTCTATATGTTTCGGTCTGCGCCTTTGCATCCGCAATCTTCTCATTGATATCTCCCAGTTGAATACTCTGATAAATTGAAATTCCAGCCATTATTAATATCAATACTAACGCCCCTGCCAGCATATAGAGGAGATTCTTATCGAAGGAAAGCGATAATCCTTTCTTCTGTAATTCTTTGGGGAGTAGGTTTATCTTAAGCATCCGAATTAGACCTCTCTTACAGCCAAACCGACGGCTACAGCGAACAATGGCGCGATCTGCTCAAAATTAATTCCGTCAAACATAGCCGGGTCATACTCGATATTTCTCAATGGATTTGCGATCTCCACCGGAGTGCCTAATCTCGCTTGAAATAGTTCCGCGAAATTCGAAATCAAGGCTCCGCCTCCGGATAAAAGTATCCAGTCTATTTCCTCTATCTTCGCTGATGTCTTAAAATAGGAAAATGCAACCTCAAGTCCCGCTAATAACTCATCGGTTGACGTTACCAGTGTTGCCTTATAGAGATCCTCATCGACCGAAGCGCTAACATCCCCCTTGAGCAGCTTAAGCGCCAGTTCATCATTGAGCTGAAATTCTCGCTGAACCGCATCGAATATAAACCTACCACCGCCGCTGACATCCCTGGTGGAATGATAGAAACCGTCTTTGACGAAAGTCACATTAGTAACATCGAAACCGATATTGACCAGAGCTATCACCTGATTGGGATCTATTTCGTAATTGACTTCGAATGCGTTTAATATAGCCAGCGAATCCGCATCCACTAAAACCGGTGTCAATCCGGCATCGGTTATCAAACGCAAGTATGAACGCAGGTATTCGTTACGAGCCGCAACCAGGAGGACATCCATTTTATTCGTCTCTTCATTAACGTTGATAATATGGTAGTCCATGGTGACGTCTTCAACATCGAAGGGGGAACGTTGTTCAGCTTCGAACAAAATAGCTTGTTCCGCTTCGGTCCCGCTCTTTTTGTCGATAGTGATTTTATCGGTGATGATACCATGGCCTTCGATCGCTACAGCCACCTCTTTTGCATCGGGAGCATACTGGTCTATCAGGTTCTGAATCTCGAAAACTATCGCCTCGTGATCCTTTATCTCCGAGGAAACCATGGCTTCAGGGGTGATTTCTCGATAACCGAGAGAATTAAGCTCGTAAGTATCGCTTTTACGATTCAGGCTGACCAGTTTAAGCGAGCTTGCGCCGATATCCAAGCCTAAAACGTTTTTCTTTTTTCCTAATAGTCTCATTGATTATCCCTGAAACAAATTTCCCGCAAACTTATCCGCTCCCCCGAAAGTTGTCAAGCGAAAAAGCTCTGCTAAAGGTTTGTGATGAAGCATACTTGGGATCAACTGCCTACCTTTCATAATGTGATTCATTAATGATTATCGACTTCGCTTATGAAATGTTTAGTTACTGAAGGATAATTTATTAGCTCAAATTCTTTGTAGCATAATCTCGATTATTTATTATATTGGAAACATGGT
>WJIR01000071.1 GCA_014730175.1 Candidatus Zixiibacteriota bacterium | reverse complement strand
GCTTCCGGCATTTCTTTGGAATATTCAATTACAGTCTGTAAATATTCTAATTCACTTGAGCTACCAAAGGACAAGACTTCGGCTACGAATTAGTGTTTTTTATGAATTATCCGGGTTGGGATTAGCGGGACATGAATATCCCGCCTACTGGCTTTTTTGATTTTGGGTGGGGGCGCCCGACGACACATAAAAAAATCGATTTGCTCGATCTGTTTACATTACAGGTAACCAGTAACTCACTTTCAGTGCGATAAAATTCTCTCCGTCGGATTTTACCGAGTCCCATAAGGATTTAATGCGGATTTCCTTCTCTATATCCCTGCTTTCATCGCGATTCTGCTGCCAGACCAGGTACAGGGTACTTCCCTGCTTGAATTCCCATCTAAGGACCATGTTGCTACGGAAGGAAAGAAAGCTGAAATCCCGTTCGGGAAGCGTGAAGGATTTATCGCCATCGGTTATTGTATAGGAACCGTTGTCTTTATTGATAGTTGTACCGTCTTCTCCATAGACTCTCATATCTCGGCTTCGAGGATGCGGCAGTTCACCGTAATCGAAATAGTCGCCGCTGGATGCGAAAGGTTCCGCATATATTTCCAGACTTAAATCCGGAGTGAAGAAGTAATTAATGCGAAACTGTGCGGAGAGTTCTTTTCGCTCGATACGAGCAAATACATAGCGCTTACCATAAGTCGCTTCGGAGCCATTGTCCAATGTAGTAACGTATTGCCGGGCATTCTCGGCGAAGTAATATTCAGGAGTTACCGACATCTCCAGAGCTTCGCCGATGCGGGAGGAAAAACTCAATTCAAACTCATGATGGTATCCATCGAATTCATCCCAGGAATTTTCGTAATCAAATCCATATCGCCTATTAGCGCTGAAGCTGTTATGAATTCCGATTCCGAACCATCCTCCGTTCGGTTTGCCCATCAGTGGACCTCCGCGGGTCCAGTCATCGCTGACTGCACGGAGTCCGTAACCCAAATCAACGTATGTTTCCCAGTAGTTTTTCCAGGTGACGGCGGGATTTATGCCGCCGTAAGTGTACTGCCTGACAGCTCCGAAATTCCAGCCCGATTCGGTATAAAAATCTATATCGTATTTGTAAAACAGTCTGCCAGGCTCATTCTCACGATAAGTTATTCGGTAGACTGCCCCGATATCATCGGCTGATTGCAATACGCCGACATCATTCAAATCCAGTCCTGGAGATTCCGCCGTAAAACCGCCATTCCATAACCAATGTTTACCGCTGTTCTTGCTCAGGTTGATAGAGAATCCGAAGCCTGACAAGGATGTTCTATTGGAATCCAGCGTAACATGGTCCGCATCCGGTCTTTGGTAGTAATGAACACTGGATTTTTGAGTACTAAGTATAGCTTGTTTGTTTCCACTGATATAACTCACCCCCAATAAACCGCTGAGTGAGTAATCTCCTCCGCGGAAACGAAGGTTGTAGTCAACTGCACTGGTAAAGGCCTTATCTCGTAGGCTTGATACCAGAGGATCGCCATCGGATATATCCCGCGCAACTCCGGTGATGAGCCATCCGACGGTGGAACGCGCTTCTCCGAACTCCTGCTGGAACTTAGTAACACCGTAAAAAGTCGCAGGCTCCACTTCAACCTCACTTTTCACGCCGGTAGTGGTATCGAATGCGTGGGCATATTCCCTTTCCGTCACCGCTGCCAGCGCCGCAATCGAAAGCCCGGAATTCAAACGCCCGGACATTTTTGCGGCTCCCAGTATCGTGGTGTTATTCGGCATATCCACGTAGTCGCCCGAAGCTCTTCCGTGCGGCGGGGCTCCGATACGTCTGGAGTAAAAGCCTATACTTGAGCCGAGCAGTTGATTACCCTCTATGAAGAATGGTCTCTTCTCTGCAAAAATGGTTTCATAAGCGGAGAGATTCACGACTGCGGGATCCGCTTCCACCTGCCCGAAATCCGGATTGACTGTGGCTTCCAGTGTCAGGTTGGGACCTAAACCCATTTTCAGATCGCCGCCGATATTGGTCGAAAAGTCGCTGCCGTCATGGAATGGACTGTCCTCCGCGTAATCATCGGTGAAATGAGAATTCAATGCGAAATAAGGTAGAATCTCAATCCGGCGAGAGGGCTTAATACCTTCGATTCCTTCCAACTCACCGAATCGCGATGCCCAGCCGGTGGAGTCTTTAGGAACAATTACCCAGTAATCATCCTCAAATCGCGACGGTATCCATCGATTCAGGTTTATCCCCCAGGTCTGTATTTGCTGTTTGCCAAAACGGAGCTGTGAGAACGGTATCCGCATCTCGGCAGTCCATCCCAACGAATCGACCGATGTCGCCGCATCCCATACCGGATCGAAGGAGTAATCTTTGTTCCATTCCATGTCCTCGGGGTAGTAGCGATCGAATCTGACTCCTGACGCGGTAACTCCGAATCCATAAGCGGTCCTCCGATCATGGTAGGTGTCCAGAGAAATAGCAAACTGCTCGGTTTTACCATGGCTGTCCCTGCGATTCAAATACATCGGTATTTCACCAGGATTATCGCTGTACATCCTCGCCCCCAGATAGATCGCCTGGTTATCATATAGTATTCCCACTTCGGTTCTCTCCGTTGGCGCCGCCCCTTCGACAGGCTCTTTCTGAACGAAATCAGAGACGAATACCGCCTTCTCCCAGGCGGGATCGTTCAACTCGCCGTCTATTTGCGGAGGATTATCAACGATACGAACAGCAGACATTTTCTTGCGCGGTTTTTCGATTTTCGTCTCTGAAAGCGCAAAGTTTGAGAGAATGAAAGGAGAAGTTATCAGCAGTAAGCACCAAATTCCGTATAATTTAAAGTGTCGCTTGAATTTCTCTTTCCCATCACGCCTGATGCCTTTTTGTGATTCGCAATTAGATAGGGATATTGAATACATTACTTACCTTTACTTCCAATTTAAGTATTTATATAGCAGAAAAATGCAAAACGCAAAAAGAAAAAACAGTCCTTATGCAGTGATACCGGCATGACACAAAAAAGCGCACAAAATTTGAAAATGAACGTAAAAACAGATGACAACCAAACAGAAACGTTCTTTGGAGGAGATTTGCTATGAACAAACTACTAACCACAATGATGCTGGCAATATTGCTGGCAGGTTCGGCTTTAGCCGATGGCGTCCTTATACCGCGCCCAGCTCCGATCTTACCGGACAGACCACTTGTGGATGTAAAATATCATCACGTACATGTCGAAATCAACGATCCGGTAGCTGTTACACAAATCGACCAGGTATTTGTCAATCCGCATCGTGTGGAACTCGAAGCGGACTATATCTTTCCGATTCCGGAAAATGCCGCTATCGATGATTTTTCCATGACGGTTGGGGACCGTAAGATGGAGGCGGAATTGCTCGATGCCGAACAGGCGCGAAAAATTTATCGTGATATAGTGCGGAAGCGAAAAGACCCGGCATTGCTGGAGTATGCAGACCGAGGGATGTACCGTGTGCGGGTTTATCCCATACCTTCTCACGGGGAAGTGCGGGTTCAAATCGAGTATAAACAAACACTGCAGTCCGATTTTGGCGCTGTTGAGTACCTGTATCCGTTGAACACAGAAAAATACTCCCGCTCGAATCTGCAGGACTGCAAAGTCGAAGTGAACGTCAGGTCATTCGAAGATATCAGTGCTGTGTACAGCCCCACGCACGAGATTGATGTGAATAGAAAGAGTGAAAAGGAACTAACCGCCAAATATTACGAGGAAAATGTAAAGCCCAGACGGGATTTTGTCCTCTATTTTACCCGCCAGAACAAAGGCATTGGATTCTATCTGAAAAGCTATCGTGAACAGGGCGAACGATACGGGCACTTTATCGGAATTCTTTCTCCCCCGCTGGAAAAGCATAGCGATAAAATTGATAAAAATGTGATTTTTATTTTGGATAGATCCGGCTCTATGAAGGGGAAAAAGATCAAACAGGCTAAAGACGCCCTGGAGTTTTGTTTGCTGAGTCTGCACGACGGCGATGAGTTTGCTCTGCTGGATTACTCCGACAATGTCAGCGCATTTTCCGACCGTATGATACCCGCGGACAAGGATTATATCGAGGAATCGATTGGATATGTCCAGGATTTGGAAGCTAACGGTGGAACAAATATTTATGAAGCATTGGAATTCGGTTGCGAAATGATAGAGCCTGATGGTGACCCGACATATATGATCTTCCTAACCGATGGACTCCCTACCGTAGGTAAGACAGATATCAATCAGATTATCAAGAATACTACCGAAAAGAACGAAAGCCGCGCTAAACTCTTCGTATTCGGTGTCGGGTATGATGTCAATGCACACCTGCTGGATAGGCTCGCGCAGGAGAATGGGGGACTTCCGGACTATGTGAAACCCGATGAGGATATAGAGGTTAAAATATCGAAGTTGGCTACTCGGATTAGCCGTCCGGCGCTGGCGGATATCCGTATAGATTTCGAAGACATCGACTTTGTGAATCTTTATCCCGACCCATTTCCCGATCTCTTCTACGGCTCCGAGATTATAGTCTCCGGCAGATTCAAAAACGAAGGCAAATCATCGGTGAGTATCACCGGCGCTAAAGGAAAAGAGGAAGTCAGTTTCCGGTTTCCGGTTGAATTCAGCGATGGTTCCGATGACGACAGCTATATCGCGCTTCTCTGGGCTAACAGACGTATCGGATATCTTCTACAACAGTTGAGGTTGCATGGCGAGTCGGAGGAGCTGGTCAATGAGGTTATCGAGCTTTCTAAGAAGTACGGAATCGTGACGGAATACACTTCATTCCTTGTAACCGGAGATGATTACATTCGAGCCAGTTCATCCGAACGAGCTAAATCGATGGCGAGGCAGCGGCTGAAGTATGATTTGGATGAAATGAGAAGCATACAAACCGGAAAGGGAGCGGTCGGTCAATCCATGGCGTTGGAGGCGCAGCGAGGATCCAATCGTGCAGGATATATGGATGGGACAGAATTTAATCAACCGGGCGTATCCGAAGCGGTCGAAAGATTGCTGATTCAAGTCGGCTCCAAAGCTTTCTTCAAAGCGGATGACGAGATATGGGTACAGGGGGATATTGAATCCGACGAATTCGATATTGAAATAGAAAGGTACTCCGAGGCTTATTTCACCATACTTGACGGAGCTCCCGAATTAGGGAAATACCTTGCTGTGGGTGATAATGTCCGCCTTAAAATCGGCGATCTTATAGTTCAGGTATCCGATAGAGGCAAGACTGAGTTAAGCCGCTCTGAGTTGAGGAAAATATTCCCTTAGCCGAATCAGGTTCCAAAGCGCGGACAAACTGTCCGCGCTACCATGTTTATTCGCCTCCGGCATGATTGGCGCTCGGCCAGTAGGTGGCAAGCGGAAGTCTGCGTTCGCCCTCCGGGCCCGTCGCAATGTCTTTTTCAGCACTCCCTCACGGCTGCCCTCTATCTATACCGAGCAGCCGCAACAGTTACCCATAAGTAAATCCTATTTCAGCAACGTCATCCGCTTGGTGTATACTTTGTCACCGGAGGATAGTTTGTAGAAGTAAATTCCGCTGGAATAATTCGATGCGTCCCACTGCACTGAGCGCTTTCCTACCGGTTGCACGGCATCAACCAACGTTGCCACCTTCTGCCCGAGTAAATTAAAAATATCGAGCTTAACAGGCGAGACTTCGAGAATTTGGTAGTTGATAGTAGTTATGGCGTTGAAGGGATTCGGATAGCTATCAACTAATACGGTTTTCCCCGGTATTATCTCGTCAAGAGCCCAGCCGCTCAACACCCAATCCTCGGAACCGCTTTGCGCAGTCCCTGTTACGGTGAACGGAAATGTCGCCAAATCAACAACCGAGGTTGGGTAATCTCCACAGTAGACATTGTAATTGTAATCCCCCGCCGGCGTGTTCATAGGAACCGCTTGGTTTATTCCGTCGACATCAATGATCTGGTTAGGTGAAAGCGGTATATTGTTGAACCGTTTAACCGGACCATACAAGCCATAGTTGGGAACATCAATCATAATCCATACATCGGTGGTTTGAGCTTGAGCGGTATTGTTAGTAAGTATTCCGGTGAATGTAAATGATCCTCCCGCGGGGACAATCACAGGCGGATTATCCGGTATCATCTCTATACTGAGTTCCGAGGATATATCGCACTCCTGCTGGTAGGTTATATCATCACCGCTGATAAGCAAAGCCTGAAGTTGATACCATGAATACAAATCATCTTTCAGCGCAAAATCCAACCATGGAATCAAATACGTATTCACTATCTGGTGTTGTTGTGAACGGGTGATACCCGGAGAGGGGCAAAAGATTTCGCCCAGGGAGCAATTAAAATTGTATTCCGCGAATTGACAGTGGCTGGCGCCGATGATTTCTATATAGGTTTTACAATCTGATGCAAACGCATTGTAGAACGGTATCTGGTGATCCTCGGGTGGTGTGACGCAATCGTCGGAGCCGGCGAACAGCAGCGCCGGAATGGTTACGTTCCCTGCTGCGGCTATAGCCGAAGGATCGGTTTCGGCAGCGGCAAGATTAAACACCGCTGTGGCATTCAGATTCGCTTCTGCGGCAAGAACGCTGGCTCCACCCCCCATAGAATGTCCGGAAACTGCCGATGTCGAAGCAACTTTCTCGAAAAATATCGATGTGGAATCTTCGCCTTCCGCTTGCATCGCATCCACAAGAAATGCTAAATCCAATCCGAAATCAAGATGATCAGGAAACAGCTCCCCCTCCGTGCGCGGAAACATCGCTATATATCCCTCGGGAACGACAGCTTCCCATACATTTTGATAAGCGCTCCAGACCATAATATAACCATGGCCGAATGCCACCGCCGGAAATCCATCGCCTTCCGGAGTAGCAACCGGAACATCGTTACCGGATTGCTCGGCGGGGTAGTAAATCTCGGTTTGAATCGCACGATTGTTCCTGTCGGGATCATTAAAAGTAATAGTGGTATGTCCTATCTCGTATGGAAATACCTGCGGCGCTAAAATGGAGAAGAAGAGGATAAGAAAAAGAGCAGTTAATAATCTTGAGTTCATAATCTAAGCCTTTCTTTTCTATGAAGAAAATCTAAAAATCACCTTAGTAAAATAAGCTATTTTCCTCATTTTTCCAAGCTCGTTCTGATTAAACCCGAAATCTCCGGATTAATCGTATCCCGGTTTTTAGCAGTTATCTCGACTAAGTGAATATCGGAGCGTCTCTTGACATCATCAATAAATCCGCCTCCGTTGCGCGCTATAGTAGCTAATACCGTTTTCCGGGAATTGAGGGCATTGTCAATCAATTGAATAAATTTCCGGGACTTACATTCCATCTTGCCGATCTCATCGATGACAATCAATTCTAACCCGGGATTAAAGAAGTCAATATTATCAAGGAAAGATTCGAATCCCTTCACATCCACACCATATTTTCCTACTCGTGCCGAGCTTTCGATATCGACATGCGAAAGGATACTCAGAGCGCCATCGAGCGAAATCAATTTGAATCCCTTTCGTACGCCCTGTTGGCGAATCTCCTGAGTGTAAAAACCGGTTGGATTCAAGTCGGCTAAGGATTCCGCCAGTTTGCATATTAATGTGGTTTTTCCAACTCCGGGAACGCCGGTGATAAGGATATTTTTCTTATGCATTTTGTCTCACCCAAGCCAATATTGATGCTGCTATCCGAGTAGCGTTTAGTAATAAAATTGAAGACTGATGTAAAATAAACAGATTCAGATCATTCCAGCGTGGAATATAATAGAGTCGCGGAAAACATAGGGACAAGGTTATCATTATGCCCTGCAAGAGGTTATAACGTCAGATCACGCAATGTGATCATTTTAAGGTAGCCTATTAAACAATCGTGTACTATGACAATAGTAATCAGAGATGGCTCGGTCTGTAAGGAATATAATATTTCTGTCGATAAAACAATAGAGAATTTCAATTAAAAATAGGTATTAATCGGATAGAAAAATGGACCGACCTACTAAGGAAGTATTAAAATTAGTCCCGCTTTTTTCAAAGTTCGATGATGAGAGTCTTGAGAAATTAGAGAGCTTTATCGAGGAAAAGACATATCGCGACGGTGATATTCTATTCCGCGAAAACAGCTTCGGAGACACCTTTTATATTATCAAAAAGGGTTGCGTTGAGATAATTAAAGAGGATGAAGAAGGCAGGGAAAAAGTGACTTTAGCCATGCGGCGCTCCGGAGATTTCTTCGGTGAAATGGCGTTGTTGGAAAACAGCCCCCGTTTCGCCACGGCTCGGGTTTCCTCCGATAGTCAGGTATTAGAGCTTTCCAAGGCGGCTTTTATCTCCCTGTTGTATGAAGTTCCAATAGTCGCATTCGAGATAATGGGGGTTTTGGCTTCAAGACTGCGCCAATCGGATATACAGGCTATAAAGGATTTAAAGGAGAAAAATGTCTCCCTGGAGAAAATAAGCAAGGAACTGGAGGATTCCAACCGTCGGTTGAACCGAACCAAAAAATTTCTGGAGAGAATTATATCGGTTTCACCGGATATCGTAGTTGTAACGGATAAAAATGGAGTGATTTATATCTTCAATCAAGTGGCTCGCGACATTTATGGATACACCTACGATGAAATACGCGGAAAAAACATGGATGTACTTATCTCGCCCAACTGTCCGACTGAAACCAAAGTTTCAATCGATAATCATCTGAAGAAAAATGAAACATACCATGGCGAGGTTCTTGGCGCCAGAAAGAACGGAGATGAATTTATCCAGGAGCTGACTGCCTGTAACATAATCGGAGCCAATGATAAAACTTTGGGTATATTATACTTGAGTCGCGACATTACGGAGTCAAAGGAACTGGAAAGGCAAGCGCAGACTCTGGACCGCATGGCGGCGCGGGGGCAGATGGCAGGTGAGGTCGCTCACGAGCTAAACAACTATATATCGGTGCTGAGCGGAAATCTGGAACTGTTGACTTTTGATCTGGAGTGCGTGAGTAACGAATCGATTGAAAAGAAGATGAACGCTATGCGCACGGCGACCGAGAGAATGACCATGTTTACCAATGGTTTGATGAGTTTTGCTCAGCCTCAATACGAATTTACGGATGTCGAGCTAAATAAATTCCTGGAGGCGGAATTGGCATTCCTCCGGCCGCAGAAACGATTCCGCAAGATCCGGATTACCTCCGACTTCGATGAGAGGATCGAAATAATCAATGCCGACCCGGCGGGATTGCAGCAAATTCTGTATAATCTGCTCAATAATGCGGCAGACGCTTTAAATAATGCCAATAGAGATGATGGTAATATTGACGTAACTACCAGATTTCTTGACGAAGAAAACTCTATCGAATTTTCTGTAAGCGATAACGGCCCCGGCATGTCTCCGGAGGAAAAGGAACGGGCGTTCAAACAGAGCTTTACGACCAAGTCGAGCGGTCATGGTTTCGGACTGATCACTATCAAGAATGTCACCAAAGTGCACAAAGGGACAGTGAAGCTTGAGAGCGAAAAGGGAATGGGAACCAAATTCATAATAAAACTCCCGATTACAAGAACCGCCAGTGATAGGGCATCCGTTGAATCCGATAAAGAATTGCAGAAAACCAACTGAAGCGCCTGAATATCGACGATGGATCTGATAATATTTTTTTTAATCGGGCATTACGTGGGGGACTATGGTCTGCAGAGCGACCGGATGGCGGCTATGAAGAAAAGCTCTGCGGCGACCTTAACTCTTCATGTTTTCACATATACGATCACGATTGCTTTAGCGTTCACGCTTTTTTGGATACTGGAGGGACTTGATAATTCCCCTTCATTGATAATGCTGGCTTCTCTGGCGATAATACTTTTCGTAACTCACTGGGCTCAGGATTATGTCAAAAGCAGGATATCCGGACCTACCCAGCTTTATTATGTTGATCAATCGCTGCATATTTTTCTACTGGTAATATTTCGTTATATACTCGTAGGTTAGATTGTTATGACAGATAATCCCCAAGCCCTGAACAAGATTAAAGCGTATCTACCGAAGCTTATCATCAATGCACAACGAGGCGCTAATTTCTCGCCTGCCATCGATATTCTGGAAGGCGCCTTGATGTTTGCCGATATATCGGGATTTACGGCGATTTCAGAGAAATTGGCTACTACCGGAAAAGGCGGTTCTGAGGAACTGACGCAGGTCATAAATAAACACCTAACCGGAATGGTCTCTGTGATTATCGACAACGGCGGGGATATACTGAAATTCGGAGGTGATGCTACCCTGGTGTATTTCGGTGAATGCGAAGCGGCAACCAGAGCGGCATTCGAAATAAACAATTGGGCAATCGCCAATAAAACGGTGAAAAACTCTGCCGGGAGATTCGATCTCACACTTCATACCGGACTCCACTACGGTAAGTTCTTCTCCGCGGAGATCGGCGATCCCGAAACCAAATTAGAGCATATAGTGACTGGAGATGCTCTAAACGAGGTATTCAATGCCGCCGATTTCGCAGAGGGTGAACAGGTCGGAGCTACTGAAGAGTTTTGTTCGAAGGTTGAAGACTATATCAGGCAGGGGAGAAGTGATGATAAGTATATCATTATTGAACCCAAATCCGAATTTCGAGTTACTGAAAACCTATCAACGGCTTATATCCCGCACGATTTTAATATCGATATACTCAGTAAATTCCTCCCTTCCGGTTTGCATGATAAACTCTCCACCGGGCGCGACGGCTGGATATCGGCCGAACACAGGCGTATCACCATAATGTTTATCAATTATACCGTACCCGGCGATCATTTTCTGGAGGCGCCCGAGGAATTGAAAGAGCGCCTGGACAGATACTACAGGATGGTGAACGAATCGATCTCATCGATGGGCGGAGTTATCACGCGCGTGGACTGCTATAGTAAGGGAGACAAAGTACTTGCGGTCTTCGGCGCCGTGAAAGCGCACCAGGACGATGAAGCCCGAGCGGTACGGGCAGCGCTGAATATGCAGAAGGGATTAAATGAGATAAACTCCGAAACCGGTTGGGATATACAGCATAAAATCGGGATTAACGCAGGAAGAGCATTCTGCGGGGACGTCGGCGCCATTAAACGTCGAGAATATACGGTGATGGGAGATGATGTCAACCTGGCGGCGCGCTTGATGTCTAAAGCCGAAATCAACAGCATTCTTCTTGGGGAGAAGGTAAAAACCAAGCTGGACAACCTTAAAGTGGACTCCGCGGGGGAAGTTACCGTAAAGGGCAAAAGCGATCCAATTCCCGTTTATACGGTGTCGGATGAGAGCCTCGAAGAGACCGATTTGATTAACGAGGCGTTATCGGCGCACTCCGGTCCGATGGTCGGCAGAAAGAAAGAAATTTGGGAGCTAACGGAAAGTATCGAGCAGACCCTCCAAGGGGAATTCAGATCGGTAATAATCCGGGGAGAAGCCGGAATCGGGAAGTCAAGATTAACCGCAAGATTTTTGGAGTTATCGGAGCAAAATGGTCTTCCCGGATATATCGGAGCTTGCCAATCCTACGGAGGCGCTATTCCATTCTTACCCTGGAAACCGATTTTCGAGAAAATATTACATGTAAAAGGTCAAGATTTCGATAAAGAGCTTCTCCACGAGATAAGTTCCGAGTCATCGCTTTCCGAATGGGAACCGACGCTGAATGACATTCTGGAGCTGGGGATCCCGGAAACACCGGAGACAAAGAACCTGGACACCAGAATCCGGCACCAGAGATTATTCGATTTGCTCCATGCCATATTGAGATATCAGGCGAATAACCGGCAGTATTATGTAATACTGGAGGATGTTCACTGGATAGACGAGACCTCTTTTGAATTCCTGAATTATATCTTCGAGGAAGAACCGATTAAAGGCTTGATGATGGTTTCGGTAACCAGGCCTGAACATAAAATAGAGAATTCGGTTGCATATAGACAGTCCTCCCTGATCAATCTGGAAGCGCTTCCGCCAGAGGAATCCACCGAACTGATCATATCGATGCTGAATATCCCGGATATCCCCGAAGAAGTTCAGAAGATCGTTATTGATAAGGCGCAGGGGAATCCATTTTTCGCCGGCGAGATAATCCGTTCACTCAAAGATAATGGTTTTATCAAGACTGATGAAGACACCGGCGAATTAGGTTTCGTGGGAGATGTTAAGAATCTGGAGCTGCCGGATAATATTAACAGCCTGGTGCTTTCGCGTATCGATCGACTACCCGAAGCCTCCAAAGATGTTATAAAAACTGCGGCGGTAATAGGACGCTCCTTCGATCTTAACCTGCTTGAGAGTATCTTCCCCTATAAGGTATCCAGGGACGCACTTATCGACCATTTGAGTAAATTAGCGTCGCTCGATCTAACTCCAATCGATAACCAGGGAGCCAATCCGGGATATATATTCAAGCATATCATGACCCAGGAAGTCGCTTATCAATGTCAGTCATTCTCCGAGCGTGAAACGCTCCATGGCAGAGTTGGCGACAAGCTGGAGAGTAAATACATCGATAATCTCCATCCTCATCTCGAGTTGTTAGCGCATCACTACTCGCACAGCAGCCGTAAAGACAAAGCGTTCAGATATCTGATTGAAGCGGGGGATAAAGCGGTATCGATTTTCGCCAATGGCGAGGCGATACGCTTTTATAACGGCGCCGAGAAGATGTTCAGCAGGCCAGGGAGATTGCCTAATTTCATCGATAGGAACAAGGTCTGTCATGTCATTAAGGCTAAAGCCAATGTCTACCTCAGAACCGGTTCCTATGATGACGCTGAACAAGCATATAAACAGCTTAACAATAAATTGAAACGCTGGGAGATGCATGAGCAGGTCCCGATTGTTCTCAACTACATTGCCGAATCGCGCTGGCTTAAAGGGGAATATGATTCGGCGCTTAGAGCCGCTAAGAAGGGATTACGGTTCTCGGGGAAATCAGATAATCTCGCCGGCAGAGCATCCAGCGTTTTCTCTATTGCAGAAATAGCCAGACGTAAGGGAGATTTCAAAACAGCCGCTGAAAAATTCAGGACAGCGGCTGATATCTATCACGATATAAATGATGATAATGAGATAGCAAGCAGCTTAAACAGCCTTGGTATTACTCTCTGGGCTATGGGAGAGTTAGACGAGGCGCTTGATGTTTACCTGCAAGCTTTGGAAATTCGCAATAAACTTTCCGATATCGAGGGTGAAGCTAAGATACTTAATAATTTGGGATTAATCTATCTGGATACGGGCAAGATAGATTTGGCGATGGAGAATATCCGAAAGGCAGCAGATGCTTTTGAGCGGGTCGGCGACCGTCGCAACAGAAGCTACTGCCTGGGCAATATCGGTTATGTCTCCAAGAATCTGGCTAATTATTCCGATGCTGAAGAAGCGTTCACCGAAGCGCTGAAGGTTTTAGAGCGTATAGGCGATACCGCAGGGACGGCATATACATATTCCAATCTCGGCGATCTTTACCTTCAGATGTATCAACCGAAGCTGGCGCTTGATAATCACAGCAAAGCGATAGAGTTGGCAAAGTCACTGGGCGACGAAGAACTCATCTCCGAACTACTTGCCGGTTTCGCATTCGATAAATCAGCGCTGGCTGATGTTGAAAGTGCGCACCGGGACGCTAAGCAAGCCATGGAAATCGGAGAGCGCATCGGCGCTAAGATCTACACCATCAAAGCCCTGAGCGCATTGGTGGATACATTCACCAGTCATAAGGACCCCGACGCGGGTGAAGCTGCAGTTAAGCTGGAAGAATTGGCGAAAGATGATTTCAGCGAGTATGGCACTTATGCTTTCCTTTCGCTGGGCAAATTCTACATGTCTATCAATCAGAAATCAAAATCCCGTGAGATGCTTCAGATTGCACTTGAACGGGCTGCTAAAGGCGGATATAAACAATTGGAGTGGGAAAGCCGCTATATAATCGGTACGCTTCTAACCTCAGACTCCACCGAGAAAAAATTCCTAAAACTCGGGGAGCAGGAGATAAATTCCGCGCGGGAATTAATCCAAGAAACCGCTTCCAAAATCAAACACCGCGAAATGGCGGATTCATTTCTCTCTGCAGAACCCATCAAAAAGGTTTTCGATTCCGCCGCCGTTTAATTACTTCGCCACCGAATTAATCTAACCCGTATAATTCATAAAAGCCAGTAAACCGTAGCCCAAGGCTTGTCCTTCGGGGATTTTACAACAGCAAACAATTCACAGTCTGGAATTTGGAATCCAGAAAAGAGCCGGAAGCGCAAGGCTTCCGCTACCGATTGGGAAATTCATGAATAATCCAAGCTGACAGCGATTTTTTTAATTGACAGTAAATATCGTATTTACTTATTTGCGCTTATGCATACCTCCCAGGATAGACATCTTTCGGCGCTAACGGTATCCCTCTTTGCTATTTCTATCTTGGGTTTTCTATTCATTGATGGATTAGCTCAAGAATCCGATGTTCCCGGTAATTCATTTGTTATAAAACCGCCGGTAATCCACGACGCTTACGATACTAAGAATGATCACGGTAGAAGTATCACCGTGGTATGGGAGCCGGCAGTGGTAGATTCTTCATTCCCGGGAATCGGTTACAGAATCATGCGTTCCCGATCCGAATCCGGTACTTTCGATTCGGTCGGTTTTGCTTCTATCGGAGACAACCAGTTTATCGACAGAAATGAATATGGGGAAGGTGAAGACCCAAATGGGGTTTTCGATGGAATCGATTATTATTATCGGATCGATGTTCTGGATTCCGAAGTCTCATCAAATGTCAAAGGCCCCGTGCAATCGAGGGGACAATGGTTCCATTCCGGTAAGACCACCACCTTTGTGGTGGCTTTGCTTTTTTGCCTGGTGGTTCTTACTATTTTGCGCGTCGCTAAACAGGGGCGCGAATTATACATACGACCTCTTTCCGGTATCAACGCCATCGATGACGCTATCGGGAGAGCTACCGAGATGGGGAAACCGATTTTGGTAGTACCGGGATTAGGCGTTGCTTCCGACGTGGCGACTATTGCCGCAATGACGATTCTGGAACGTGTCGCCAAACAGTCCGCGGAATACCAATCACGGGTTATCGTCCCCTGCTATTATCCGGAAACGATGATTGTAGCGCAGGAAGTGGTCAGGTCGGCATATCTCGATGCCGGAAGACCTGATTTATATAACGAAAAAGAGGTGTTTTTTATCACACAGGAGCAGTTCCCTTATGCCGCTGCTGTCAATGGAATCATGCTGCGCGATAAGCCTGCCACCAACTTCTTCCTGGGGAAATTCTATGCCGAGTCATTAATGCTGGCCGAAACCGGATACGAAGCCGGCGCAATACAGATAGGGGGAACCGACGAAGCGATTCAGATTCCTTTTTTCGTTGCCGCCTGCGACTACACACTTATCGGGGAAGAACTCTATGCCGCATCGGCTTATCTCTCTCAAGATCCGTTAAAACTGGGCATACTCAAGGCGCAGGATATCGGCAAAGCCGCCATTGTCATTTTCCTCATCGTGGGGATGATAGCCGCTTCGGTTTTCGGGAGCGATTTCTTCATTAGATTATTGGATGTAACGGTGAATTAAGATGAAGAGACAACTGCCCATCGCTATAACCTTTGTCTGCGCCTTCATTCTGACCCTACAGTATTTTATCCCCCACCGCAGTTTCGAGATAATGTATGAAGTGAGTAATATCTGGCTCCAGATAATCGGTATTTTCGCCCTTTCGATGGGCATACTCAGTATTATCCTGGTGCATTATGATAAAATTAAGTTCAAGAAGGAAAACTGGGGATTTTCGGTAGTGCTCCTGGCTTCTCTTTTTGGAATGACTACTGTGGGATTGATTGACACCGAGAGCGGTCCCGTTTTTGTTTGGTTGTATAATAACATCCTGGCTCCTATTTCTGCCACTTTGTTTGCCTTGCTTGCTTTTTTTATCGCATCGGCTGCCTATCGCGCTTTCAGGGCAAGAACAGTAATAGCCACTATCTTGCTTTTGGCTTCAATAATCGTAATGATGGGCAGAGTTCCTATCGGTTCAATAATCTCTTTCGGCGTATTCCCGAAACTGGCTGATATATTGATAAATTACCCAAATGTAGCCGCCAAACGCGCGATCTTTATGGGAGTAGGGATGGGAGCCGCCGCTACAGCGCTTAAAGTAATGCTGGGTATAGAACGTTCTTATATGGGTTCCGACTGATATGGGTTTCTTTGAACGACTCACCAAAATCGACCGCCGCATAGTTTTCCTGATCATCATGTTATCCGTCATTTTACCATTACTTCTCAGGGTTGATTTCCCTATTACGGTGACCAAAGAAGTGCAGAACGTATATGACCTTGTTGATGAATTACCTGCCGGTTCCACCATTCTTTTACCCTGCGAATATGCGCCGGACACTATGGCTGAACTGGAACCGATGCTATTCGCTATCCTTCGTCATTGCTGGAGCAAGGATATCAATATAATCGCAGGGCTGTTTTATCACACCGGCGTGACGCTGGTTGAGCAAGAAATACTTTATATGGCGGAGAAGATGAATGCGGAGTATGGGAAGGACTACGTATTTCTCGGTTACCGTCCATACCCGGCGGTGGTGATAATGTCGATGGGGCAGAATTTCCGTCAGAGCTTCCCCACTGACCTTTACGGAACTCCGTTAGATGATATCCCTATGATGCAGGGGATAAAAAACTATGCGAATATAGACCTTGTATTAACCATTAATGCTACTTCCGGCGTCGATCAATGGATAATCTGGGGAAGGGAACGTTACGGTTTTCCATTTGCCATCGGCGTTACGGCGGTTATGGCGGCGGACTACTATCAATATCTTAATTCCGGGCAGGTTATCGGTATTATCGGAGGTCTAAAGGGAGCCGCGGAATATGAAGATTTAGTAAATTATAAGGATATGGCTACTATGGGTATGAGTATTCAATCATTTGCGCATATCGTGATAGTTTTATTCATCATAATAGGAAATGTAGGTTATTTCGTCACTCGTAAGAAGAAAGGTCCTCGGCTATGAGTTTCGACCCCGGCGTATGGCTGGCTGCATTTCTTACTTTGTGTATCTTTTCGTTTCTTTATAAGGATAATCCCTTTTATAAATTCGCTGAGCATCTATCGGTTGGCATATCTGCAGGTTATGGTCTGGTTATATATATAAGAGTGACTTTTATTCCCATTTTCATTGATCCGCTCAGCAGGGGACAATGGCACATGGTCCCGGGAACTCTGGGAATTTTCCTCTTGATTTTTCCTGCTTTGATAGGTATATTGCTTTTTAGTCGATTCTCCCGTAAATGGGCATATATCGCTCGTTATCCGATTGCGGTGATATGGGGAATCGGTACTGGAGCCGCTATACCCTTAGCTCTCCAGAACTTTATTGTAAGACAATTACAGGCTACCATTGTGCCGATAACTTTCAGTTCATGGCAGGATTTAGGTAGCTTGTTTATAGCTGTAGGTGTCGCTTGCGGCTTAATATATTTCTTCTTCTCCAAAGAACACAAAGGTGTCTTTGGCGGAATGGCGACCGCAGGAATCTGGATTCTTATGATAGGATTCGGTTCCACCTTCGGATTTACCGTTATGGCTCGCGTTTCTCTGCTAATAGGCAGAGTGATCTTTCTCATGAAAGACTGGTTGGGAATCATAGGATAATTTTATTAGAATCCTAAAATTTCTTCTATCAGGAACAATATCTATTATTATACATTAAAGGGTTAGATACGTATTACATTTTTAAACATTCAGCAAAAGAACATTAGAGGTGCATGATGCCAGAACTACCGGAAGTTGAAGTGATCGTGCGGGGGTTGAGAAAAAGCGTCGAAGGATTGACCATTGCAGGAATCGGAATTAATTTTCCGGAGATTATCAAGGGCGGTAATCAAAGGAATATTCACAGGTTAAAAGGTAAGCGAATTAATCATATATCCCGAAAAGGTAAGTATATTCTAACGGAATTCTCGGAAGGAGAAAGAATGCTTACGCATCTGGGAATGACCGGCAAGCTATTAGTCGTTCCCTCAGAAACCGAGCTACCCGATCATTCTCATGTGATAATAGAATTCAAGGAGAATAGTAGATACCTAATTTTTAACGATATACGCAAATTCGGTAAAATGGTAATCGATGATAAAGGCGGTAAGATCGAGAGTATTATAGGGTCGCTGGGAGCGGACCCATTAAAGATTTCGGCAGATGAATTTGTCGATATCCTTTCCAGCCACAAAAAGATGATTAAGAGTCTATTATTGGATCAATCTATTGTTGCCGGACTCGGCAATATTTATGTTGATGAATCCCTCTACGATGCCGGTATTCATCCCAAAACTATTAGTTGCGAAATCAAGCCGGAGTATGCAGAAAAGCTACATGCTTCTATACAGAATATTCTAAAATCAGCAATAAAAGCAGGCGGATCTTCCATACGGGACTTCGTCAGTGAAAATGGTGACGCTGGTTATTTTCAGATCGAGCATAAGATTTATGGTAAAGCCGGTCAGGAATGTCCACGATGCGGAAGTATATTCGAAAAAATCAAAGTAGGTAGTAGAACCAGTTCTATCTGTGTGAATTGCCAACCCCCTCCAATGCCAAAATCATCCCCCGAGGTTTACCGCGATTGCTGGTGGGGGCAGTAAAAAGGTTAATGGTTGTAAATTACATATCTTAAGATACCGGTCGTCAGCCCTCCGGAGTGCATCCGCTTCCGATGACAAAAGCTGTTAACCCGGGTAATTCATAAAAACCAGTAATCTGTAGCCGAAGGCTTGTCCTTCGGGGATTTTACATCAAGCCGGAAGCGCAGGGCTTCCGCGAGGCTGTTGACAAAAAGGAAACGCTCGGATTAGTTTTTGAGACCCCGCGTTTTAACGCGGGCAGGATCACTGCTTTTATTAACGACGGGTTTTAACCCGTCCTGCATCATGCTGCCGTTTATGATGTTACGAGGACTGAAATCCTGGTCTCTGATAATCTATCATACTTTGTCATCAATCTGCCGGAAGCGCAAGGCTTCCGCTACCGATCAGGAAATTGATGAATAATCCGGGTTAGGCTATAATGGATACTAAAATAAAACGGGTCAGGCTAACCTGACCCATACGAAATCGAGAAATTGACTCTACTTCATCAAGGTTATTCTTTGCGTCCTAACTTCTTCGGGGGTACTCAGACGATAGAAGTAAACACCTGATGGTTGTTCCGATGCATCCCACTTAATACTATGCGTACCGGCATTGTAGTTCCCTTCGACGAGCGTTGCAACTCGTCTTCCCAGTAAATCAAAAACAGTTATTTCAACATAGGAATTATCGATGAGCTGAAATGAAATTTCTGTTGAAGTATTGAATGGATTGGGATAGTTTCTGATGTTTTGTAAGATTCTCAG
>WJIR01000070.1 GCA_014730175.1 Candidatus Zixiibacteriota bacterium | reverse complement strand
TCCCGCACCCAAGCATATCCCGGAGCCTCGTTTTATCATCGATCGGTTCCAAAACCAAAACCTCAGCCGCTCTATGCTCTCTGATAAGATCTCTCAGATTATCAATTGTTCCCAGGGCTCCCCCATTCTCGGTATTGTAGTTGACTCTACCGATGATATCGATTCCCCAGATCTCCTTTTTAACAAGCATTTGCCTGAACCATTCTTCACTATCTTTGGACCCCACCAGAATAGTTTTACGCTTACCGTCATAGGAGAGGTAATACTTCCCGACGGAGAAAAGGAAGAGCAATCGCAGCGTTCCTACTACCAGAAAGAGCAGCAGTGCATAAAACGTAAGGTGAAAGAGCAAACTCCAGAAGGTTGAGGTAAAGTCCAGAGCGAGTAATACGAATATTCCACTCCCCACCAGAACAGTCTTGAGAAGTTTAACCAGCTCGAATCTGTATATCCGGTCCCATTCGAATTCGTATTGTCCGAAAATACCGAAAATGAACAGCCAGTAGAAACTAATCCAGATCGCCGCGGGTACATACTCGACCATTGCAATGTTAACCGAAACCTCAAAGATATCCGAGTGGAATCGCAATATATAAAATAACACAAAGGTGATATTAATACCGATTAAATCCAATAAAATCAGGGAAATCTTCTGGAATAGGTTGGTAAAACGCCGATGAAGGTGAACGCCGAAAATCAGCAGAATAAAGGCAACCGCGGTAACCACAATCAATTTCCAGGTAGCGTCGATCCCCTTATACAGTATATTGCCAAGAATCGCCAGCGCGCAACTTATCAGAAAAATCTGCCATACCGCTCGGGTGGATCTAACACCCAGGTCAACCAGCCTGTGTGAAGTGTGATCTTTACCGGGCTGAGCTACCGAACGACCCTCACGGAAACGCGTAAAGGTGACAAAACTGATGTCAAATAGCGGGTAACTCATTATAAGAAGCGGTACCAAGAGATCCTGGGGACTGGAATGAGATACCGCAAACATTATCCCCATCGCCGCCAAGGTATAACCTAAGAACATACTACCTGCATCCCCAAGGAATATTTTAGCGGGATTCAGATTGAAATACATGAAGCCTATCAATGTTCCCATCAAAGCGATCCCCATTATTGTGAGCAGAAGATGACTAATACTGAATCCCAAGATCGTAAATCCCAGCGCGGCCGAGAAGGAGATACCGGAACACAAACCATCCATGTTGTCCAGGAAATTCAAAGCGTTCATCAGGGTGACCATCCACAGTAATCCGATAGTGATATCCAGCGGTGAGTTCATAATGATCGCACCTGCGCCGCTGAAGGTTAGAAACAGCACCGCCGCCAACACCTGCCCGATAAGTTTGCTCCCGGGAGTAATCCCGACCGCATCGTCGATTAACCCGACCGCAAAGATGAGGGCGGCTCCGATGATATATCCCCTTAGAACGCCGTTGTCGACCAAACCAGCGGCGAAAAAACCCAGCAAAAATGCGATTGAAAATCCGATAAAAACAGCAGCGCCACCCATCAGCGGAGTTGGGGTTATATGCACTTTACGCACTCCCGGCTGATCCAGATAACCGAGTCGTCTTGCGGCGTACATAGCGACCGGCGTAAACGCTAATGTGGAGAGCAAGGATACCAATAAGATCCCAAAAAGCGACAGCATAAACTAAGGGAAATTACTTCTGATAGTACTCAATAATCTGCTGAATCGTTTCGCTGAGTTCAACTTTAGGTGCATAGCCGGTTAACTCGGAGATCTTGCTGATGTCAGGAACTCTGCGCCTCATATCCTCGAATCCTTGTTCGAATGCCTTTTCATACGGTACGAACTGTATCTCCGATTCGCTTCCGGCCATCTCCTTTACCAATTCCGCCAAAGCCAAAATACTAATTTCCTTGTTATTCCCAACATTAAATACCTCGCCTACCGCGTCCGGGTCGGACATCAATGCATGAAGTCCCCACACTACATCCGTTACATTGGCAAAGCATCTTGCCTGCTGACCATCATCGTAAACCGTGATCGGATGCTTCAGCAGCGCTTGCTGAACAAACGTGGGAACCACCATTCCATACTGACCGGTTTGCCTGGGACCGATGGTGTTGAACAAACGTGTGATTACAATCGGCAGTTTCTTCTCGTGGAAATATGCCAAAGCCAAAAATTCATCGATAGCCTTGGAACAGGCGTAGGACCATCGGCTCTTAATGGTGGGTCCAAAAACGGAATCATCCTCTTCCTTAAAAGGAATTTTATCAGACTTACCGTATACTTCCGATGTAGAAGCGATAAGAGTTTTCTTCTTATATCGGTTAGCCAGTTTGAGAACAACTTCGGTGCCTATGGTATTAGTTTCGATAGTCTCCACCGGCCGCTCGATTATTAGTCGCACCCCCACAGCCGCTGCTAAGTGGTATATAACATCACAATCCTTGATCAGCAATTCCATCAGCGGCTCATTCAATATGGTGTCTATATGAACCCTAAGATTGGGGTTATCGGTCAGATGTCTAATATTTTCAAACTTGCCGGTTGACAGATTATCAACAATTGTTACCTCTTCTCCCTTTGAGAGGAGGAATTCCGCAAGATGAGAACCTATAAATCCCGCGCCCCCGGTGATGAGAGAATTCATTTAACCTCCCCGTTATCCAACGTTGATGTTCCTTTAATAATTTCGGCTGCTTGCAGCAGTGACTCCACTACATAATCAGCATATTGCTCCGCCCCGTCCGCAAGGTCACTATCGTTCTCGCGGATTAAAATCGTCGTGCATCCGGCTTCTCTGCCGGCTAACATATCCGAAAGCATATCCCCGATGAAAAACGACCTGGTAAGGTCAATATTCATCTTTCGTCTCGCCTTTATCAGTAAACCAATCTTCGGCTTACGGCAATCGCAGTTATCATCCGGATGATGCGGGCAGTAGGCGATTTCATCGATCGAAATGTCAAGCTGCCCGAGCAGTTCCAGAAACCATCGGTTTAGTTCGCGGAAGTCGTCCTCGGTGTAATAGCCGCGAGCGATGCCGGATTGATTCGTGACGATTATTTTTACAAAATCGTTTGGGATAGCTTTTAGTCCTTCCAGCGCATTCGGAAGGAACTCGAACCTGTGATACTGATAAGTGTACCTCTTATCCCGGTTTATAACACCATCGCGATCAAGGAAGACCGCACGTTTTGATTTACTTTTAACCATTCCCCGTACTCATTTTATCTCTGAAATAGTCAACGGTTCGTTTTAAACCTTCTTCAAAACCTACCTGTACTTTGTAACCGAGATACTTCTCCGCATCGGTGATATCAGCAATCGATCTTTGCACGTCGCCGGGTTGGGAGTCGGCATATTCGATTTCGATATCGCTACCGATTATCTCCTGCAGCTTCCGCACCAACATGTTCAGAGTAAACTCTTTTCCGCAGGCGATATTAATAACTCTCCCCAGGCATTCATCCGTTTCGCATGCCAGAAGATTAGCGCCAACCACATTTTCGATAAATGTAAAATCGCGGGATTGCGATCCGTCACCATAAATTAACGGTTTCTTGCCGGCAAGAAGTTTAGTGATAAATTTGGGAATAACGGCGGAATACTGGGAATATGGATTCTGATGGGGACCGAATACATTAAAATACCTGAGAGCTACAGTCTCCAGTCCGTACAATCGATAAAATATCTGACAATATCTCTCGCCTGCCAATTTGGTGATGGCGTATGGTGATAGCGGAGAGGGCGCCATATTTTCACGTTTAGGCATTACTTCGGTGTCTCCATAGATGGACGAGGACGAAGCATAAATTAATCGCTTAATACCGAAAAATCTGGCAGCCTCTAATACGTTCAAAGTACCGTTGATATTAACTTCATTCGACGTAAGTGGATTGTCGATAGAACGCGGAACCGATGGAAGCGCAGCCTGATGAAATATATAGTCAACTCCCTCGACAGCCTTTGCAACCGTCCAGAAATCGCGAATATCCCCTTCTATCAGCTCCAGTTCATCCAAATGCGGTTCAATATTTGCTCGTCCTCCGGAGGAGAAATTATCGATCACCCTGACTTTCTTTCCCAGGTCAATTAGTCGTTTAACTATATTCGAACCGATAAAACCGGCGCCTCCGGTTACCAGATAAGTCATATTTAATTTCCTGAATCTTTAATAGTTACATCGCCCTTCTGCCTGAATCCTCGCAATTGTAAATGCATGAATTCTTTATCCGCAACAAGGCATTCGTACAAGTCTTCAATATCCTGCACTAATCTTGAATAGTCAAAATAAGGGTATACAGCTTCCCTTGCTTTTGCCCCAAACTCAGAACGCAGATCGGGGCTATTCGCTAAGATTGCAATTTTATCCGCAAGGGCATTGGTATCTTCTGATGGAACGATAAAACCGTTAACACCATCATTGATCAACTCGTGAATACCTCCGACATCAGTTGACACAACCGGTACGCCCGCAGCCATCGATTCTATAACTGCAACCGGCAAGCCTTCATTTAACGAAGATAGTACCGAAATGTCAAGGTCAGAATAGATTTTTTCGAGGTCGTTTCTAAATCCTGTAAAGATGAAATTTTCGGGAGAACCGCAATTCTGTGCAAGCTCCTCCAACCGTTCACGTAACTCTCCATCGCCGATT
>WJIR01000069.1 GCA_014730175.1 Candidatus Zixiibacteriota bacterium | reverse complement strand
ATTAAATACTCATCCAATCCTTCCGCCTCGAATCCATAGCGGACGCCGTTAATGATTTCCAAAACGACCGGGCTGATCGCATCCTTATGGAGTTTTTCCAGTTTATCGTTCAGTTCTTTTTGGTTTTCACGGGTCTGTTTAAAAATCTGCACCATTTCCTCAGCCAGCTCATCGTATGTTTCCTTTATCTGGTCGTATCTCTCCCTGGGAAATTCGCCGGCTTCGGTTTTTGCTTCCAGTTCGGACAATGGCGTAGGTTTGCCGCCGATTACGGGATTTACATCCGGGCGCATAGCCTGACCCACCTGAACCTGAGTCATAGCAAAGTCTCTTTCTTTTACCTCTTTCTCGAACTCTCTGATCAGCTCTTTCTGCTTTTCTTCGAATTCCTCGATTATCTCCTTGCGTTTGGCGCGCAACTCGTCGGACTCCATTAAACCCGGGATCGATTCTTTAAGCTGATCAATGGCGTTTTTCATTTCATCGCGGAACTTGGCGCCTTCTCCAGCAGGGAATTTCAAAAGCCGAGGCTGATCTGTATTCGAAAAATTATTAACATAGCATAGGTCGTCGGGGATCTTACCCGGATCCTCGTCCAGCTCCTCTAAAAGTCTCTTGATCGTTGTTGTTCTTCCCGTGCCTGAATACCCTACAACAAAAACGTTATAACCTGGCTGATTAACCTGCAATCCAAGCCGTATTGCGTCAATTGCCCTTCCCTGTCCGACAATCTCCCCCGCGCTGTCAGAATCATCGGTGGATTTAATACAATCGTCTTCGGTCAAACAGTCCCACCTCAGGTCTTCAGTAGGTACCACGAATTTCGACAATGATTCCATATTTCCTGCTCCTGTTCTATTTAATAATTACTTTAGCTTACAAACATAGTTAATTCGTGCTCAAAAGTGAATTGTTTTTTGGGATTCATGCCAAACACTACAACGGATCGATTTCAGATCGATGGTTACTCTAAACCTTCTCAACTTCGGGAACCTTTTAGAAGTTCGGCAGTTTGTTTTAGTTATGCCTAAAATAATGTTTTGGAACTAATAATTATGGTTACGGAAATAATCGAAAACTATCTTAAGGCGATCTACGAATTGCAAAGGAAGTATCAATCGGTTCCGACCAATGCGTTAGCAGAATCTTTATCGATTGCGCCGGCATCTGTCACAGGTATGATTAAGAAGCTGGCTGAAAATGGATTTTTGACATATACTCCTTATCGGGGTGTGGAGCTAACGCCTGAAGGTATGGAAAAAGCGCTTAAAGTGATTAGAGTTCACAGGTTGGCGGAACTCTATATGGTAAAAATGCTGGGGGTGCCATGGGATAAAGTGCACGAAGAAGCCGAGAAGTGGGAACATGTGCTATCAGAGGAATTAGAGGAGAGGATTGAAGCCCTGCTGGGGTATCCGAAATGGTGTCCGCATGGTTCGCCTATTCCTTCAAGAGAAGGCAAAGTGGAATATGTGAAAAGCTTCCCATTAACCGAGTTGGCTGCGGGAATTTCAGCTGTGATTGCTGAAGTCGATGATCGAAATCCCGAACTATTGCGATATTTAGGAGAGCTTGGTTTGATTCCTGGTGAGGAAATCGAATTAGTTGAAATTGCCCCTTTCGACAGCCTATTTAGAATCAAGCAAGGAGAATCCCAGATAGATATCGGGAAAGAAGCGGCGAGTAAAATTCTGGTTACCGTAATTGTGGAGTGAAATCGATCTAACAGGAACTTCAATCAGGCAGTGGTCTTAAATAACTTGAAAATTTACTCGGATGAGTTTAATATTGATCCAAAGGAAGTAAAGTAAAGAAAGTAAACTATGAGAAAAATCGGTTATGTAATAGGTCTATTGGTTGTATTTGCTTTGGCGCTAAACTGCGGCGGCGATAAGAAAACCGATGGAGATCTTTCGCAGCGTGAAATCAATATCGTAGCTACGACCGGAATGATTACCGATCTGGTTGAAAACGTGGGCGGTGAACGTGTGAGTGTGATCGGCTTGATGGGGCCGGGAGTGGATCCGCATCTGTATAAAGCCAGTGAAGGTGATGTCAGCCGCATGGCGAATGCGGATATTATATTCTATAATGGCCTGCATCTCGAAGGAGCCATGGCGGAGCTGTTCGAAGAAATGCAGTCACGAAAGAGAACGGTTGCGGTTACCGATGCAATCGACGAAGTGAATCTACTTTCGCCATCCGAATACGAGGGTTCACATGATCCCCATGTATGGTTCGATGTAAGCATGTGGATGCAAACCATATCGCTGGTTCGCGACGTATTTATCGAGGTTGATCCCGAACATGAGGAAACATATACCTCCAATGCCGAGAAATACCAGAATCAGTTACAGGAACTGCATGAATATGTTAAATCCCGGGCAGACGAAGTGCCGGAACAACAACGTGTACTTATAACCGCTCATGACGCGTTCAATTACTTCGGACGCGCATACGGTTTCGAGGTCAAGGGTCTGCAGGGGATCAGTACTGCATCGGAAGCAGGTACCGCCGATGTGAGGGAGCTTGCGGATTTTATCGCCAAGCGGAAAATTCCGGCGGTATTCGTGGAATCCTCGGTTCCTAAGCGGAATATCGAAGCGGTTCAGGCAGCGGTGAAGTCACGGGGATTTGCAGTTAGAATAGGTGGCGAACTATTCTCCGATGCCATGGGAAGCCCCGGAACGCCGGAAGGCAATTACATCGGGATGGTGAAGCATAATATCGATACTATCGTAGGAGCGTTAACTCAATAATAAGTAAACGATAGCTAAAGCCATAGAGATGCCGAAATCATTAACTTGGTAGTTAGATGGAAAATGACAAACTCTCAATAGAAGTAGCCGACCTTACGGTTGCATATCATGATAAGCCGGTGTTATGGGATATCGATCTCTCGGTGCCTCCCGGCGTCCTGATGGCAATCGTGGGACCGAATGGCGCGGGCAAAACCACACTGATAAAATCGATTTTGGGACTGGTTAAACCGGCTGCGGGACAAGTTTTAATTTACGGAAAACCGTATGAGGAGCAGAGGAACCTGGTCGGTTATGTCCCCCAGCGCGGTAGTGTTGACTGGGATTTTCCCACGAGTGTACTCGATGTGGTGATGATGGGAAGGTATCGGGCGTTAGGCTGGATCAAACGACCGGGCAAAAAAGAACGCGACACCGCAATGGAAGCACTGGACAAAGTCGGCATGGGTGATTTTATAAACCGCCAGATTAGCCAGCTTTCCGGAGGACAGCAGCAGCGAGTATTCCTGGCACGTGCGCTGGTTCAGGATGCGGAGATATATTTTATGGATGAACCTTTCCAGGGGGTCGATGCTACCACCGAAAGAGCCATAATCACGCTTTTGCGCGAACTCAGGGCGGAAGGGAAAACCGTGGTGGTAGTGCACCATGATCTGCAGACCGTAACCGAGTATTTCGATTGGGTAACTCTTATAAATGTAAGACGAATCGCCAGCGGAACTGTGGATGAAGCTTTCACCGAACAGAACCTCCGCCTGGCTTATGGTGGACGAGTGGCGTTTTTAAGTCACAAACAGAAGCAGTCCGATCAGGTCGGGAGTAAACAACAGGGATGATGCAAAACGGAAATCATGACGGAGATTCTAACATTACTTAAAGACCTATTTACGGATTATACTTTGCGTACGGTTGCGATGGGTTCCGCTACTCTCGGGATTGTATCCGGAGCGCTGGGTTGTTTCGCGGTATTACGGAAGCAGAGTCTGCTTGGCGATGCCATTTCCCACGCCGCCCTGCCCGGAATAGCTCTGGCGTTTCTTTTCACCGGAAGCAAATCGCCATTGATAATTGTTATCGGCGCGGCAATAATCGGCTGGATCGGTACTATGTTCATTATGAGTATCGTCAAGCATACGAGGATCAAAAGCGACAGCGCTCTGGGGCTGGTTCTTTCCTCTTTCTTCGGATTTGGACTCGTATTGTTGACGTTTATACAACGTATGCCAACCGCCAATCAAGCCGGTTTGGATACTTTCCTCTTCGGGCAGGCAAGCGCACTGCTGGAACGAGATATAGTCGTGATGGGGGTCTTAGGATTGGTTGTTCTTGCGATAATGTCTCTTTTCTGGAAAGAGTTCAAATTAATCAGTTTCGATCCCGATTTTGCGGCAAGTAACGGATTCCCCATACAGAAGCTGGACATATTGATTACGTCACTGATAGTTATTGCCATCGTAATAGGACTGCAGACGGTGGGAGTAGTCCTAATGAGCGCCATGGTCGTAGCGCCCGCTGCTGCTGCGCGCCAGTGGACGGACAGGCTAAGTCTTATGATCATTATTGCTGCCTTTTTCGGAGCTTTAGCCGGTGTATCAGGCTCAATGATAAGCAGTCTTACATCAAGGCTTCCCACAGGTCCAACTATTGTTCTATGCATCAGTTTCCTGGTGGGTGTTTCCATGCTTTTTGCTCCCAATCGTGGCTTGATATGGAACTGGTTGAGACGCCAGCGTAATCGACGGAAATTACAGCTCGAAGCGGTGTTGAGTAATCTCTACGAATTAGCAAAACAACATGGCAGTATCGACCGCGCTCATTCCAAAGCCGTTCTGGAAGCAATGAGTCCGGATAGGGCTGAAAGTGTCGATAGTACGCTTGATGAGCTTCAAAAAAGAAGATGGGCGAGAGTTACCACAAACAATCAATGGGCTATTACCCAAAAGGGCTGGGATGAGGTAGAGAGGTTTCTCAAGGAAAGCAGCAAAAAATGAATATAACCCAGATAGAAATCCAGTTGATTGCGGTTGT
>WJIR01000068.1 GCA_014730175.1 Candidatus Zixiibacteriota bacterium | reverse complement strand
ATCTCGCCGGCAATGATGACAACCAGCAACGAACATCTCTACAGCTTTGGTCATTGCATTGACCCACCCTACGAAAAACTATTTCTCCCTTTCCCTCTCCCGTTCAGCGGGTGAGGGTGTTAATCCTCATTTCCCTCTCCCTGACGAGGGAGAGGGTGGATTCGCCCCGCGGAACGCGGGGCGAAGACGGGTGAGGGAGACTACTTCAACAATGTCATCCGCTTGGAGATTATTTCATCCCCAACCTTCAATTTATAGAAATATACGCCGCTGGAATAATTCGATGCATCCCAGGTTACGGAATGCTCTCCGGCGTTTTTAAAACCATCCTCCAACGTGGCTACCTTCTGTCCGGAGAGATTATAAATGGACAGATTCACGGAACCCGCTTCCGGTAATTGATAGGTGATGGTGGTTGCGGCATTGAAGGGATTGGGTGATCCATCGAGTTGTAATATCGGGGGCAGCCCGGTCGATACACTTTCATCCACATTAGTAAATAATTCTTCCACACTCCATTCATTGTTGCCGTTTACCAATGGTGCGCCTTCCACCGTGAAATCAAATTTAAATGAATCACAGGCTTCGGGATAGATACCGCAGTATGATACATATTGATAATCCCCCACCGGCGCATAATACGGGACATTCTGAGTAATATGATGGGTTATGAATTGACCTGGTTCCAATGCTATCGTCCCTTCATAGTAGTTTAGAGGAATAATTTCCCCGCCATAGATAACTCCCACCCATACATCGGATATTAGTGTATATTGGGATGGATTAATTAGTATTCCAAGGTAGCTGAATGAACCTCCCGGTTGTACAATCACAGGATCACTATCGGGCACCATCTCAACCTCGCCGCAAACAGGATATGGTCCTGAAAGGTTAAATAATATGTGAACGCTATCCGAATAATAAGCAGTTGTAGCAAGATCGAGATCCATATCGCCATCCAGATCGGCGGATGTTAAATAGTGGGGAGTGTAACCGGCTCCGTAATATACCGGTGCCGAAAAGCTGCCATTTCCATCATTGAGTAGAACGGAGATGCTGAAAAAATTAGCCACTGCCATGTCATTGTCGCCGTCACCATCCAGATCGCTGCAATGAACCGACTGGGGATGAGTGCCAGCATCATAATTAACGGCGGGTTGAAAGGTGCCATCCCCGTTGTTATATAATACAGAAACATTGCCGGAGGCGGAATTTGCGATCGCCAAATCACTGTCGTAGTCTCCATCAAAATCGGCGCAAAAGACCGATCTGGGAATTATACCAGCACCATAATTCACCGCTTCCTGAAATGTCCCATCATTGTTGTTAAGCAGTACCGAAACATCATCTGATCCCCCATTAGCTATAACGATGTCATTATAGCAGTCCCCGTCTAAGTCTTTAGAATATAATGAGTTCGGGGAAATTCCGGTGTCATAATTAACCGCGGATTGAAACGTACCGTCACCATTATTCAGAAGGATAGAAACATAATCCGCATTGGTTACCGACATATCATTGTCTCCATCATTGTCCAAATCAACTAAAAAAACCGACACCGCTGAGGTAGGGGCATAATAATGGACCGGCGGCTGAAAATGCCCATCACCATCATTAAAAAGGACGACGATATTGTATGAATAGTTGCTAACCAATACTACAAGATCGTTATCGTAATCTCCGTCTAAATCGGCAGAATAGATCGAATGTGGATTTTGACCGGCACCATAATCGAACGGAGTATGGAAAACACCCCAACCATAATTGAAAAACACAGAAATGTTATCAGACTCCTGATTGGCAACCACCAGATCATTATCGTTATCACCATCCAAGTCAATTGCGAGAATCCCCAAGGGGGCGTCCCCGGCTTCATAACTTGTCGCCTCGTGAAAAGTACCGTCGCCGGTACCAAGCAACACCGAGACATCTTCAGAATCATTATTGGCTACCGCCAAATCAATGTTGCTGTCACCGTCCAAATCGTTTGCAATAATCGAAGAAGGGCTATCATTAGCATAATGTTGGACTGCTTCATGAAAACTACCGTTTCCGGCATTAAATAAGAGAGAAATATATGGCGTTTTATAATTAGCCACGACTAAATCATTAAGGTTATCCCCATTCAAATCAGCGGAATAAATAGAATTTGGACAACTACCAGCATCATAATTTACGGCCTCCTGGAATGTCCCCTCTCCATAATTGAGCAACGTGGAGATGTTATCGGAATTGAAGTTCGCGATCGCCAGATCTTTGTCGCCGTCGCTGTCCAGATCGGCACAATATACTGAAGCAGGTTTTTCTCCGGTGCTGTAGTTCACCCTGTACCGAAAACTACCGTCGCCGTTGTTCATCAGTACCGCTACGTTGTCACTAAATTGAATACCGGCTATTAGCTCATTGTCTCCATCATTATCCAAATCTCTGGAACAGACTGAACCGGGACTGTTGCCGACGTGATAATATATAGCTGACTGAAATGTTCCATCACCATAGTTGAACAGGACAGAAACATCGTTGGATCCCAGGTTGGCAACCGCAAGGTCGTAATCGCTGTCTCCGTCCAGATCGGTGGAACATACGGACTTGGGGAAATCGCCAACTTCATAGTCAACAGCTGTCCGGTATGTGCCGTTGCCGTTGTTAAGCAGTATCGAAATGCTATCTGAGCTCCAATTCGCCGTTACCAGATCGCTAAATCCATCCCCGTTTAAATCGGCTGAGCAAATGGATTTCGGTTCATGACCTACTTCATAATCGATCCTTGCGTCAAATAGCTTATCAAAGGCTGATGCACTGTTCAGCTTAAAACAAAACATTAAGACGATTAACAAAGCTACTTTTAAATTTAACATACCATATACTCCACTTTAAAAATTCTGCTTGCGTATTTGAAACAATTATCTTGATCCCATCATCATATTAACCTGAATTTCCACGGTTCCATTTCTCAGTGCAATTCACCTTTCATATTCCAATAACTATTTCACCAATCCTATTCTCTCAGTTGCCTTCAGAGAACCTTGTGTTAGACGGCAGAAATAGATACCGGAAGGGTACTTCTCCGCGTTCCACACAATCGAGTAAACTCCGGCATCCTTATATTCATCCACCAAAACTTCAATTCTTCTCCCCAGAATATCGAATATTTCCAACTTAGTGCACCCAGACTCAGATATTCTATATTCTAACTGAGTGCTGGCGTTGAAGGGATTCGGTGATGCATCAATACCGCCGGTTGGCGTCACGGCAGCATCCTCGCCGCCGGTGGGAGCTCTCCCGATTTTATCGGGAACGGTGGTTTCGATCACATTCCAGTCTCGGTTGGCATCGGGTATAACTGGAAAGGAATTTATTACTCTGAAACCGAGCCAGGCGGTGTCGCTCACAGTTGGATAATTGCCGCAATATGCGGTATATCGATAGTAACCTATTGGAGCATAGTTGGGAATGTTTTGTGTAAGATGACGCGTTATAACGTCTCCAGGGCTAACAGGTTCTGTTCCCTCGAAAAGACGGATTTCATAGAAATCGCCTTGATAGTAAACTCCAACCCAAACATCATTTATCACAGGTTCATCATACTTATTGCTTAGCGAGCCTGTATAAGAGAAAGATCCTCCGGTTGGCACATATATAGGGGGTTCATCGTCAGCTACCATACTAACCAAACAATGCGGAACTTCTCTTATTTTCATCAACCAGCTATCATAATCAAAATGACCGGCTACCACAAACTCGTGATCACCCACAATTTCAACAGCATAACTCGGATTGATCGAACCCGGGGTGAAGTATTCAATCGACCAAAGCGAATCCCCATCTGAATTAGTTCTAAGGATAAATGGAGCGGTATCACCGGAGTAGTTGAAATCACTTGCATAACCAGCTAATATGTACCCCCCATCGTTAGTTTGCTCCACATCATAAGCCCAGTTATAATAAGGAGCTTTTCCGTATTTACGATCCCATTCCTTGTTTCCCTGCTGATCATACTTGGCGAGGTAATACTTGTAATAACTATATGGTACATTGAACACTTCGGTAAATCCAGCGGCGATGTAACCACCGTCGGTAGTCAATTTTACGGATCTGAAGGTCTTGGGATGCCCATCATATTCATAGACTTCCCAAAGTAATTCCCCCTCAGCATCGGTTTTAATCAAATTAGCGCTGGCGATACCTGAAACATAACGGAAACCGGCCATTATATAGCCGCCGTCAAGAGTTTGCTGAACCGAACGAGCCTCATCATATTCTGATAATGTATGGATGCGAGCCCATAGACTATCTCCCTGCGCATTGGTCTTTATCATTAGAATAGGTTGATAAAAATGATTAGAAGTGGTCCCAACAAGTATATATCCACCATCACTGGTGGTTGCTAGGGAGTAAACGCGGTCAAACGTTTCATGATCATAGGTTTTACTCCAAAGGGAATCACCATCTTCACTTATCGCTATAAGATAGAAATCCCTATATATACTTTGGCCCGTTGCTCCCGCGAATATGTATCCATCAACGGCTTTACAAATAGAATTGGCCGTTATATAAATCGAGTCCCCAAAAGTTGAAGTCCATAATGTGTCGCCCAAGCTGTCAGTTCTTACAACATAGGCTAAAACCTGGTCTATGTCCCCAACCATTATATAACCGCCATCTTCCGTTATTTTTAGATCGTACCCGCCGCTTCCGATAACACCACAAGTTTTAGTCCAGAGAATATCTGGTTGGGAATAAGCTGGTACGCCGAGTACAGAAATAAATAGCATGGCTACGATATATATTGATAAGTAGCATTTCATATCATATCCTCCAGTTCTGGATTATGTTATGGGAACGCGTTTCATGACTGAATTAATAATTTGGGGCGAGCGCCAGACTCGCCCATAGATTTCTTTCCCCTATTTCACAAGTCCCATCTTCTTGGTCACTCTTAGCGAGCCTTGTGTTAACCGGCAGAAGTAGATCCCGGATGCGAACCTCTCCGCATTCCATGTAACCGAATGATTTCCCGCCTTCAAGTCTTCATTGATTAAAACCTCAACTCGTTTTCCCAGAAGATCATATATTTCTAACTTAGTATGCCCTTCGGATGGCAATGCGAATTCTATCCGCGTGCTGGCATTGAAAGGATTGGGTGATCCATCAAGTCGTAATGTCGGGGCGGATTTCTTGGATATGCCTTCCTCCGCACCTGTATATAATTCTTGCACACTCCATTCAGTATTACCATCTGCCAATGGCGCGCCTTCCACCGTGAAATCAAACCATACCGAGTCGCATTTCGAAGGGTAGTTACCGCCATAGGCGACGTATCGATAATCGCCGATAGGGGCGTAATTGGGGACACTCTGGCGGAAATGACGCGTCAGGAATTCTCCTGGTTCCAATGGTTCGGTTCCCTCGAACAAGCGGGTTTGGAAAAAATTTTCTTCATATATCACCCCCACCCATACATCAAAAGCGAGGGAAAACTCGGTTGGATTTATGAGAGTGCCGGTATACCTGAATGATTCCCCTGGTTGAACGATAATCGGATCATCATCGGGAACCATATCCACTTCACAGCAATATGATGGTTCTTGGAATTTTGCCAACCAAACCGAATCGTCGTAGTAGCCGGCTGCCGCGAATTCACTTTCATTTACTGCAGTTAGGGTTAAAAATGAATTGTTTATATCGGGTTCATCGCAAATCCAAGTCCATAGAGTGTCACCGTTAGAATCAGTTCTAATAACATAGCTTGCTATCTGCTCATAGGGTATAGATACATAGCCCACCATAATATAGCCGCCATCGATTGTTTGGTATACATCCTCTGCTTCGCTTGTCCAGAATTCTTCCTCTTCATAGGCGCGCTCCCATTCTTTATTCCCCTGAGAATCGTATTTAACCAGATAAAATTTCCAGGGATAATAAGGATAACCCCAGAATTCCTTTCCTCCTGCGGCAATGTATCCGCCATCGATTGTCTGCTTAACGGAGTTAAATACTGAACTCCATCCTTCCATCTCTAATATATACCATAATTCGTCTCCATTCTCATCCGTTTTTACAAGATAAGCAGCATCGGCGTTACTCCTGCGGCCAGCCATGATATATCCATAGTCGGTAGTTTGTTGTATATCATACAGATAATCTTCGCCGAAAGTACCATAAGTATGCGTCCATATCGTATCACCTTCATCGTTGGTCTTTATGACAAAAAAATCCACATCTGATGGTGGTCCAGGATCAATAATTCTATCTCCCGCTAATATATTCCCACCATCATAAGTTACGTCTATACAACGGGCGCGCCCATTATAATTATCTGGGAATATTTTACTCCACAGAGTGTCCCCGTCATAGGTCATGCTAATTAACCAGAAATCGGTCGAGTAAGGACCGGTAGTGGTTCCAGCTACCATATAACCTCCATCTCGTCTACACACGGAGCGGAATTCAGGATAGGATTTCTTTTCAATATCAAAAGTCCACACAGTATGCCCCAAGCTATTAGTTTTTAGAATAAGATCATCACATGCTAGAATAAATCCGCTATCTTCGGTTACTTGTATATCATAGGCAGGTTCGAAACCGGAGCCCCCGTATGTCCTTGTCCAAAGCGTGTCTTGAGCAATGCCGGGTAAGGTCAATATCGAGATCAACATGCCAATTATAGAACTAATCAATATACAATTTTTCATATTCATCCTCGTGTTACTTAGATTAATGGGGTAGGTT
>WJIR01000067.1 GCA_014730175.1 Candidatus Zixiibacteriota bacterium | reverse complement strand
CATACATGTTCGCTAATATCGGCGCATTCCTGGTGGTGATCGCTTTTTATAACCGAAGCGGTTCCGATGAGATCGTAGCTTATGCCGGGCTTTCTCGTCGTTCCCCGTTTATGGCAATAAGTATGGTTGTTTTCTTATTATCATTGGTGGGCATACCGGCAACGGCAGGATTTATGGGTAAATTCTACCTTTTCGCTGCCGCTATTGAAAAAGGTTATTACTGGATTGTGATCTTAGGTGTACTTACATCTGTGATATCCCTCTGGTACTATATGACAATCGCCTATCAGATGTATTTTAAAACCGGAGAAGACCAATCCAAGATTAGCTTAAATCCAACTTTAGCGATAGCTATAGCGATAGCGCTTGCAGGTACGATATTCATCGGAATATATCCGGAACCGGTATTATCAGCGATATCCGGCGCCCCGAGCGCGTTTTTTTAAATAGAACTATTTACATCATACAAGTCCCTTTAAACATAGATACGCCCCGGTTCAGCCGGGGCTTTTTTAATTTGTGGCTTTGGCGGATGGGCTAACCGGGATAATTCATAAGAAACATTATTGCGTAGCCAAAGACTTGTTGTAGGTGCTGTCGGGTGCCCTCACCCGACAGAAAAAACGTCAGGTGCGGCGACCGGAGGCCACATTGGTTGTGCTGTCGGGTGCCCCCACTCGACAGCACGCACCATCTGCACCGATGACTATTCGAAAGTTCCCCTTTTCCCATTCAGTGGGAGAAGGGGTTAGGGGATGAGGGAATTTATCGTTGCGCTAGGTTGCCGCACACGAAATTTCACTTCTGCTGTCGGGTACGGCGACCCGACAGCACGCACGATGATCCCCGAAGGGCGAGCCTTCGGCTACGAATTTTCGCTGAAAGCGGTCAGGTCAGGCGACCCGACCGGACACGAACATAGCTCCGGATTGATTAACAATGCCCTTGCTATAGAGAATCACTACTTCAACAGCGTCATCCTCTTTGTCGTCACCCGATCCGCTGCGGATAATCTGTAAAAGTAAACGCCTCCCGCATAGTCGGAAGCATCCCAGGATAATGTATGATAACCGGGCTGCATTTCACCATCATATAATGTTTTCACTCTTTGCCCCAACACATTATAGATGCTGAGGTTTACATCACCCTCTTCGGGTATGCCGAATGAAATATGAGTCTGCGCATTAAAGGGATTGGGGTAGTTCTGTTCTGCCGTGAACTCATTTGGAACAGTGGATTCATGATAGAGCTCACCCTCAAAGCCATTTAATAACTCGGCATACCATCGATCCGTATTGCCGCCTATTTCAGCGACTGTCATTCCGGATATCACCTTGAATCGGAAGCTCCCGAAATCATCGAAATCCTGCGGCAATCCTCCTATCTTGAAAGTCATGACATAATCCCCCAGCGGGGCGTAAACCGGAACGCCTATGTTCAGTTGCGCCGATAGAGTCTGGTTAGCATTAATCTGAATGTTCCGATAAGCTTCTATCCTGTAGGTTTGTCCGTCTGGTGTCGTAACCTCTATCCAGGCGTCGAAGACATCGGATTGATTGGAACTATTGTTTACTGATATCTCCGTGGTTAGAATCTCTCCCGGAGATACTTCTTCGCCATGATCACCTATCGTGATATTAAGCGCCGAGGTTATATCGAATGCATAAAGCTTGTGATCGAAAGAGCCAACCGTCATAATCCCATCGGATATAGCCGGCGAGGAGTATACGATATCTCCTGTCTGGAAGGATACCATTAACTTCCCGCTGAACGGATCGAATAGGCCGACATTCCCGTTATTCGAACCGATAATCAACATCCTGTCAACGAGAATTGGTGAGGAATAGTATCCGTAGGTATCGCCCGGATTCTCCCATATAGTGGAACCGCTCTGAAGGCTTAATGCGCCCAAATTCCCATACTGGGTTGCATAGAAAAGCATTCCATAGCCCACGGCCGGCGATGAATACAGCAGATCATGATTGCCTAATCTTCTGTTCCATATCACGCTTCCGTCCGATGGATTAAGCGCATAAATATTGTTGTGGCATAAGCCGGTGTTGTTGCCTACCGTCACGAAAACCACTTTTCCATCGGCTATCACCGGAGTGGATTCCGGTGCGCCATGAAGATAGGTTTGCCATACCAGAGTACCGGATGTATTTACCGCATAAGCGTAATCGTCATCGCATCCGAAGAATATTAACCCATCGGAGTATGCCGGAGAGGAAAATATATCTCCGCCTGCCTGGTATTTCCAGATAAATTGCCCCGTGTTTTTGCTCAATGCATATAGATGATGATCTTCGGAAGTTACGTAAAGGCTGTTCCCAACGTAAAGCGGTGACGATTCAAGCCATCCTTCCGTTTGATAACTACCGGTTATGTTTCCGCTGCTCTTATTGATGATGTAGATAGTTTTATCAACTGACGGAGCATATACATTATCATTGTCGATCGCCGGGACAGCCTGCACGGCATTACCGGTTTGAACTGCCCAAAGTTCCGCTCCGTTAAGCGCATTCAGGAAGATCACTTCGCCGGAACGCGTACCGATAGCAACCTTATCGTTGAACATCACGGGAGAACTTAAGATCAGATCATCATACTCCACATTCCACAGTGGGTTTAATTTAGCTCCTATCAATTCATCCGAATATCCCACACGGGTTTCGCTGCCTTTAAAAAGCTCCCAGTTGCTTCCGTCTGCAGTTACGCTAATCATTAATATCGCGATGAAAATAATCGCCTTTTTGCTTTTTATATATTTCATAACACAACTCCTATTCCCTTTACTGTTGATCAAACATATCGAGGGTGCGTCCCAAAATATCCGGTGTAAAAAAGAGGATACTGATATGATCGCCCTCGTACCAGTATATCTCCTTCGGCTCTAACGCAGCGTCATATAGCTGCTGACCGGTGGGGACGATATCATCGTAAAGCCCGTTATGCATCTGCAGATATCGAGGCGATATCATATGTGCCAGTACCACCGGATCAACGATATCGAACAAGCTCGGGATAATCCCGTAGTGTCCCCTCAGCGCTTCCCGCATCGGTTCTGCAGGAGGCAGATTAGAAGATGAGACCAGTTCGGTCCAGTTTCCTCCTGCTACAACCAGAGATGCAGCCCGAACGCGTTCATCTACCGCCGATAGCATAGCCCCCATCAATCCCCCCATACTTATCCCGAATACATGGATTTGATTTTCATTGATGTTTGATCGAGTTTCAAGGTAATCGATCGCCCTTCGGTAGTCGACAATCGTTTGCGCCAGTCCATTGCGGTCCTGAAGGAAATTAGTCGAGAAAATTTCACGATCAGGCCTTTCCCGTTCACCATGATAGCGAGCATCTAAGGAGAGTACTGCGTATTTGGTTTCCCTGAACAGCATTATAAGGTATATGAGGTCTGCCAGCAATGGGTCCAACTCCGCCGATCCACCGTGACCGTGCAGATAGAGTATTACTGGAAACTGCGGATTGGGAGGCCAGATAACTTTAGGTATGGTCAGGAATCCTGTTACGCTCTCGCCATCCACGGCATCGAAAGAAAGAGTATATTGCCTCATGAATAAATCTTCATGCACCAATTGCTCCTGAGCATTAAGAGGTATCTGATCATTGTAGGAATAGAAATCGCTTATTTGCGAATCGCTTAGCTCTGCATAGCTGGAAATAGCGAAACATTGCATTGCCGCGATCATCAGACCTAATGGGAATAAAACGAATTTTCTCATATATCCTCCGTTGAGTTAATAGTTTTTCTCTCCATTTATGTGGCTTATGAACGAATTATAAACACGGAAAGGGATAGCGGGATATGAAGATTTAAAAGAACACGGTTATTCTTAGACCGAGATGCGAATATTATTATGATTAAATTAGACTATATTACCGGAAAGTCAAGCGGAAATCTATTCCAGGCCAGCTCGCATAATCTGTAATTACAATATTATTAAAGCACTAAATTCGAAAAAACTTGCGCATTACGCTTTTGTAGTTTAGATTGTTCAGGAACAAACGGTTACAATTTAAAATATAAGGAGAAAGATGTTAGGAATAGCTTTTGCAATGGCGGGTTCGCAGGGAGGGGAAGGTGGAGGAAATATCTTTCTTAGTTTCCTTCCCTTCATATTGATGTTCGTTATTCTATATTTCCTGCTGATCCGTCCACAGACAAAAAAACAAAAGGAACATCAGAAGATGCTTTCCGAGTTAAGAAAAGGGGATAGAGTTGTTACCAACTCAGGCATTTTTGGCACCATAGTGGGCATTAATGAGAAAGACAATGTTGTGGTACTTAAAATAGCCGAAAATGTAAAAGTGGAGGTTTTAAGAAGCTCGATCGGTGGAAGGGTGCAAGAATAGTCATAATCACCGATATTAATGAATAAGACAACTATGGCAGTTTTAGATTTAAAATACTACGGAAATCCTATACTCAGAAAAGTAGCGAAACCGGTTGAAAATATCGACGGTGAGATTGTTAAATTTGCCGAGGATTTGATCCGGACCATGCAGGTCAACAACGGTATCGGATTAGCTGCTAATCAGGTCGGTAGAGATATCCGCATTTACGCTGTGGATCCTTCGGTAATTGATATGTCTGAGGAACCGTTCGTTTTAATTAACCCGCAGATTATCACCACCGAAGGTGAGCAAAGCGGAGAGGAAGGATGTCTATCATTCCCCGGGCTCTTCGAGACCGTAGCTCGACCGGAGAGGGTGATTGTCGAAGCTCTGGGTGTTAATGAAAAACCTGTAAGGATCGAAAGAGATGGTCTGATGGCGAGAGTCTTACTACATGAGTACGACCATCTGGAAGGAAAGCTGTTTATCGATTATTTCGGACTTCTCAAAAAGCAACTGGTAAACAAGAGACTGCAAAAACTAAAGGCAGGCGATTTAGAGGTTTTTCGTTGAGGTTAGTTTTTATGGGCACTCCAGCTTTCGCCCTGCCTTCTCTGGAGAGAATTCACAGGGACGGACATGAAATCGCATCAGTTGTCACCAATCCCGATAAACCCTCGGGAAGAGGTAGAAAGCTAAAGCCGCCTGAAGTTAAGCAATTAGCTAAAGAATTGAACTTAGATACTATTCAACCCCGCAAATTATCCGATCCGGTTTTAGTTGAGAAGCTAACTGAGTTGCAGCCGGAGCTTTTTGTGGTGGTTGCATTTAGAATTCTACCGAAGAAACTGCTGAAAATCCCTTCTTTCGGTAGCGTTAATCTGCATGCTTCGCTTTTGCCGAAATACCGGGGAGCGGCGCCGATAAATTGGGCGATAATAAATGGCGAAACCGAGACCGGTGTGACCACTTTTTTAATTAAACCAAAGGTAGATACCGGTGATATTCTGCTTCAACGTAAGTATCCTATTGCGCCCGATGATACTTACGGAGAACTCTATGAGCGGCTTTCGCATTTCGGAGCGGATCTTCTGTCCAATACTCTGGAGCTGATTGAGAAAAATCGGATTTCACCGGTTTCCCAGAATGAAGGGGAGGTAACGCGTGCTCCGAAAATCACCAGGGATATCTGCAGGCTCGATTTTGCCAGACCTGCGGATGAGGTCGCGAATCTTATCAGGGGATTGTCGCCCAAACCGGCTGCGTTTACATTTTTCAGGGGTAAAGAAATTAAAATTGTCAGGGCGCAATATACAGATGTTAGAGTTTCGGGAGAGATACCCGGAACCGTAAAAGTTAATCGCAACATTAAGGAATTAATGGTTGCCTGCGCTGATACCTTTATTAAGCTAAAGGAGCTCCAACCCGAGGGGAAAAAGGTTATGACCTCCGCTGAGTTTATAAACGGGTATCAACCGCAGGATGGCGAAATGATGGGTGATAGTATTAATTAAGGTTTTTAAAAGGGGAGTTTTAACTATCACCTGCACATTCATATCCTATTAAGGACGAAAGAATCGTCCATGTTGTTAAAAGTCAGAGGTGTATGGTGAATCCAAGACATTCCAACAGTAAAATCATAATCAACGTAACGGAGTACGAAAGCCGAATTGCAATTCTTGAAGAAGATAAGCTGGTCGAGCTCCTCGTGGAGCGCCCGGAAAACGAGAGGATAGTAGGGAATATTTATAAAGGGAGAGTCTCCTCGGTTTTACCTGGATTGCAGGCGGCTTTCATTGACGTAGGACTGGAGAAAAACACGTTTCTCCATTACTCCGATGTCGGTGATTTTGAAGGCGAAGGGCATCTTCATATCGATTGGCATGACCAGGATGAGGCTGAGGATGATGAAGGTAAACCCTACCGACGAAGAAAGAAACAGCTAAGCAGAAAAATCGGCGACCTGTTCAATAAGAATGAGGAAGTCGTAGTCCAGTTAATCAAAGAGCCTATCGGTGATAAGGGACCGAAAATCACTACTGAAATATCTATTCCCGGCCGTTACCTGGTATTGGTTCCGGGATCATCGGGGGTTGGTATTTCCCGAAAAATATCTAATTGGGGCGAGAAAAAGAGGTTGCGTT
>WJIR01000066.1 GCA_014730175.1 Candidatus Zixiibacteriota bacterium | reverse complement strand
GATACATTATTGTCATCTGAGTTAGCCACCGCGAGGTCGTAGTCGCCATCTCCATCCAGATCGGAGCTATAGACTGAGTATGGCTCATCTCCAACTCCATAAGTAACATCCTCCGCGAAAGTTCCGTCACCGTTGTTGATCAGGATGGAGACATTATCGGAACTGGCATTAGCAACTGCCAGGTCGTAGTCGCCGTCGCCATTCAAATCTACTGAACAAACCGATCGTGGGCTATCTCCGGTCTCATAATCAATTCTTGCTTCAAAAAGCGGTTCAAATGCTACTGCAGAAGTAGTAGTTAGAGCAAATAGGACCGCAAATAATAAGGTCTTTGATAAATTCATGTTACCTCCTTATGCATTGACAATTGTATTTAATAGACATACGTTAATAGCGAAAGAACAATCCCGCCAGATGAAATCCGAATAAGGATAGGGGGGAACGTATAGTAATAAAGTAATTATACAAATTTAATTCCAGCAACGCAACCTTTTTCAACAATTCTCTTGAGAAAAAAATCACGTGGTTTTATATTTGGAGATTCCGTCGGGTACGGCGACCCGACGGCACAGAAGATTACCTTGTACGCCTCTCCCTGACGAGGGAAAGGGTGGATTCGCCGCGGGCGAAGACGGGTGAGGGAGATTTCCGTCGGGTGCGGCGACCCGACGGCACAGAAGATTACCTTGTACGCCTCTCCCTGACGAGGGAGAGGGTGGATTCGCCGCGGGCGAAGACGGGTGAGGGAGATTTTCGTCGGGTGAGGGCACCCGACGTCACTGAAACTGAAGGAATCGTTATGGCGATTTTTGAGTTGATGGAAGAGCAGGGTCACGAAGAATTGGCATTCTGCTACTACCACGAAAAGAATCTAAAGGCTATCATAGCTTTTCATAATACTGCCTTAGGAAATGCGGTGGGCGGAACGCGGCTGTTCAACTACAAAAGCGAAGAGGAAGCGATTTCCGATGCGCTGGATCTGTCGCGCATCATGACATTCCAGGCGGCGATAACCGGCACCGATTTCGGCGGGGGCAAAGTTATCCTGATTCGCGATCAAGCGGAGGAAGGCGAAGCTGACGAAGCTTATTTCCGGGCGTTAGGACGATTCATAGAAGGATTCAAAGGACGGCTGGTTACCTACGCTGACCTCGGGACCGACAACCGTCACATGGCGCATATCGCCCGGGAAACCAGTAATGTTATCATGCATCGTTTTTATAAATCAAAAAGTGACGAGTCCGCCGAGATAACCGCGCAGGCGGTGAAATGGGGGATGAAAGCCTGCGTGAAGAACCTGGACGGAGCATCCACTCTGGAAGGTATGACCGTTGCTATCCAGGGAGTCGGTTCGGTCGGTTCGCGTTTGGCTGAGCTGGTTATCAATGACGGCGCCAAGGTGGTAGTCAGTGATCTGAAGTATGACAATCTCAAGAAAGTGCAGGATAAATTCCCAGATTCGCGCATAGTCCCCCCGGAAGATATACTGTCGGTGGAATGCGATATACTCTCTCCCTGCGCTATCGGTCCGGTGATATTCCCGCATAATATCGATTCGCTCCGCTGCCGTATAATCGCCGGTGCTGCATATAATATCCTTTCCGAACGCAGGGAACTGGCAATAAAACTCCACGAGAAGGGGATTTTGTATGCCCCGGATTTCGTAACCAATGCCGGCGAAATGTTTTTGACTCAGCAGGCGTTGGAGATTATATCCGAAGAAGAGATATCGGATGCGGTTAAGAAAATCTATGATATCATGGCGGATATCCTGACGGTATCCCAGAAGGAAAACATACCGCCTCAGAGAGCGGTTTACCAGATAGCATCGCGGCGCATTAACGATGTTGCAAAAACCAAAGGCATATACAGCGGGTTGGTCTGATGAGTGAAGAAAAATATAAAATCCTGACGATAAATCCCGGTTCCACATCAACCAAAGTCTCGATATTCGAAAACGAAGAAGAGATTATAGGCACCAGCATCAGTCACAGCAGGCTGGAGCTGGAACCTTTCGAGCGGGTGTGGGATCAGTACGAATTCCGCAAGAGATTGATCAAAGAGCTGCTGGAGGAAAACGGCATCAAAGCGTCGGAATTGTCGGCAGTAGTAGGTAGGGGCGGTTTATTCCGTCCGGTAGTAGGCGGTACTTACAAAGTTAATCAGCTTATGATCGAAGATGGCAGACGAGCAGCAAGGGGCGAGCATGCATCAAACTTGGGTGCGGTTTTAGCCTATGGTCTGGGATGGGATTTCAAACTTCCGTCTTTTATAGTCGATCCGCCATCGGTGGATGAATTCTTCCCGCCGGCACGGATATCGGGCGTGAAGGGTATCCCACGGGAGTCGCTGTTTCACGCATTGAATATCAAGGCAACCGCGCGTCAGGCGGCTGATAAGATCGGCAAAGCTTTCGAGGATTCCAATTTCGTAATCGCTCATCTGGGCGGAGGGATATCGGTTGCCGCCATCAGAAAAGGCAAGGTAGTCGATTCCAACAATGCCCTGAGCGGGGGACCGTTCACTCCGGAAAGAGCAGGGGATATTCCTACATTTGCGCTGGTCGATCTTTGCTTTTCGGGGGAACTTGAAAAATCGCAGGTCAAAAAGATGCTGGTCGGCAGGGGAGGATTGTCATCCCACCTCGGAACCAACGATTGCAGGTTGGTTGAAGAGCAGATTTCCGAGGGTAATAAAAATGTGGAATTGATCTACGAAGCGATGATCTATCAAATAAGCTGCTATATCGGGTCGCGCGCGGTGGCTCTCAAGGGAGATATTGATGCCGTGATTCTAACCGGAGGTCTGGCGAACTCCGATTATGTCGTAAGCAAAATAAAGGAGTGGGTTGGCTTCCTCGGCGAAATCCTCGTTTTCGCCGGCCAGGACGAAATGAAAGCTCTGGCGTTAGGCGCACTGAGGATCCTGCGGGGCGAGGAGACTCCAAGGGAATATCCGGAAACTTCGCAGTAAGACATCTCTTGTTATTTTCCACGCAATTTATTAACTTGCAAAAATTGAAAAGCATATAGCAATCTCAAAATACTGGAGGAAATATGGCAGATATTAAAGAAGCGGTGCTGCTATCGGCATGCAGGACACCGATAGGAACCTTTTTAGGAACATTATCAGATATCCCCGCTCCGCAACTGGGCGCTGTAGTGGTGAGGGAGTCGGTTAAAAGGGCGAAGGTAAGCCCTGACGATGTAGATGAAGTAATTATGGGGCAGGTGGTTCAAGCCGGTTCCAAGCAGGCTCCGGCGCGGCAGGCTGCAATTCATGGCGGGATTCCGCCTAAAGCCGGCGCGATGACCATCAACAAAGTCTGCGGTTCCGGTCTTAAAGCGGTTATGCTGGCTGCTCAGGGGATCAAGCTGGGCGATGTTGACGTGGTTGTCGCCGGCGGTATGGAATCGATGTCACAGGTTCCCTATGTCGTCCATGGGGCGCGTAAGGGATTCAAATTCGGCGATAAGAAGATAGTGGACGCTATGATCATGGACGGACTCTGGGATTCGTTCAACAATTTCCACATGGGAAGCGCGGCGGAGATAACCGCGAGGAAATCCAATTTAACTCGCGAAATGCTGGACGAATATGCCGCAAATTCCCAGGCGAAAGCTGTTAAGGCTATAGAAGAAGGCAAGTTCAAAGATGAGATCGTGCCGGTGGAGATTCCCACCAGAAAGGGCGATCCCATGGTTTTCGATACGGATGAAGGACCGCGTCCGGGCACAACCGCGGAGAAACTGGCTCGCTTAAAACCGGCTTTTGAAAAGGATGGAATCGTAACCGCCGGTAACGCCCCGGGATTGAACGACGGCGCTTCGGCTTTGGTTGTGGCTTCGAAGGACTATGCCGATGCAAAAGGATTGAAACCGATCGCTAAGATAATTGACTATTCGTTCTCAGGAACCGAGCCGGAAATGTTGTTCTATGCTCCTATCTACGCCGTGCAGAAACTGATGGAAAAGATGAAGGTGGATATCAATTACTGGGATCTGATCGAAGCTAACGAAGCCTTTGCGGCGCAGAGCCTTGCCGATGGCAATGAACTCGGCTGGGATTGGGATAGGGTCAATGTTCATGGTGGCGCGATCGCACTGGGACATCCGATCGGAGCATCCGGAGCCAGGGTGTTGACTACGTTGATCTATGCATTAAAATCTTACGGAAAAACCAAAGGAATGGCAACTTTATGCCTTGGCGGCGGCAATGCCGTAGCGATGGCGATTGAGCTTCTGTAGGCAGGTCTTTTATACCAATTACTATTGGATTCGGTGATTAAAAAGTGATGTCGGGTGTCCCCACCCGACCGCGTCGTAGGTCCGGTTCCGGAATTCGGCGATAGCCGAATGGAGAAACCCGACATAAACCTGGAGGGTCACGCTCCGTCGTGACCAAAGGGACGCGACAAAGCTTGTCCTCCCAAGAACCTCTCCCTCGGATAAGCATCGGTAGGTCGGACATTCCTGTCCGACATGATCAACCCGTAGCCGAAAGCTTGTCCTTCGAAGTTGTAGTAGAATTTTGAAGCAGTAAGCATCCCGATGGCATCGGGGTTGTCCTGCGCATTCCGCAGACATTCTTGTCTGCGGAAATCGGGGGGATGGCACCCCCGCGTAATAATATTGCTCTAATGACTAACGACCAACAAATAACGACTATTTCAATAATGTCATCCGCTTCGTCATTACTTCATCCCCGGCTTCCAGTTTGTAAAAGTAGACGCCGCTGGAGAACTTATCGGCGTTCCACCTCACCGTATGTTGCCCGGCATTTTCACACCCATT
>WJIR01000065.1 GCA_014730175.1 Candidatus Zixiibacteriota bacterium | reverse complement strand
GTCAGTGACACTGATAAAGGCTGAACCAGGCGAAGTAGATAGCTCGGGACGTCGAATACCTGTCGATATAAAAGGTTCCGAATTCGAGATAGAAGTGGATTCGGTGATCATCGCCATCGGGCAATCGCCCACATTCAGTGGGTCCGATATCGTGAATACCGATCAAAAGGGATTGATAGTGACTAATCCCGATAATATGGCGACCTCCAGTCCCGGGATATTTGCCGGCGGGGATGCTGTTAACGGGGGAACGACCGTTGTACAGGCGGTGGCTGACGGACGGAAAGCAGCGGAAGCAATAGGAAAGATGTTTGCGGTTTTATAGATAGCATTTAAAAAAGAGGAGTGACAGTAAGTTGTTATGCCCTGAGGATTGCTTAGTTATCCCCATTCTGCGGGACTCCTCGCAATGACATAATATATATTGTGATAAGTTGGTTGAAATAAGTACGGGAGATTGAATATGAAGTTTGCTGCTGATGTGGAATTGAATACGACTTTTTGCGGGATAGAGATTCCCAATCCTTTCCTGCTCTCTTCAGCGCCGCCCACCGGTACCGGCGATATGATTAAAGAGGCATTCAAAGCCGGATGGGGAGGAGCTGTAACCAAGACACTGGCTATGGACAAGGATATCGGTCCGAATGTTACGCCCCGGCTTCATAGCCTATCATTCCCCGGTAAGTCAGATGAACCGAAAAAACTATACGGTTTGGAAAATATCGAGCTTATTACCGACAGGAAGCTTGATAGTTGGTTAAGAGAGATTGAGTCGGTAGTCAAGGATTATCCCGATAGACTCCTGATCGCATCTATAATGGCGGGAGGGGATGATATGGAAAGCTGGCAGCATCTGGCAAAAGCGTGCGAAGATGCTGGAGCTAAAATGCTGGAGCTCAATTTCTCCTGTCCGCATGGAATGCCTGAAAAAGGGATGGGAGCGGCAATAGGTCAGAATCCGGGTATATGTCGAAAAGCGACCGAGTGGGTAAAGTCTGCCTGTTCTATTCCGGTGATACCTAAAATGACTCCAAATGTAACCGATATCTCCGTACCGGCAAACGCTTCTATAGAGGGAGGCGCGGATGCCATTTCCGCTATCAATACGGTTGGGGCGGTGATGGGAGTTGATCTGCAAACATTAAATCCGTTCCCCGATGTGGGAGGTTATTCAACACCCGGAGGATATTCCGGGCCTGCCATTAAACCAATCGGATTAAAAGCGGTCAGCAGCCTGTTTAATTCAATCAATGTTCCGATTTCCGGTATCGGCGGGATCGAAAACTGGAGGGATGCGGCTGAGTATATCCTTCTTGGGGCTTGCAATGTACAACTCTGTACTGCGGTAATGTTCCAGGGTTTCGGGATAATCGACGAGTTGTGTGATGGATTGACTGGATTCATGGAGGAGCATGATTTTGGTCAGATAGATGATTTCATCGGTATCTCAGCGCGGAAAATAACGGATCACAATCGATTGAGTAGAGATATCAAGAAGATATCCAGTGTTAATCGAGAAACTTGCGTGAAATGCGACCTCTGTTATATCTCATGCCGGGACGCCGGATATCAGGCGATTTCGGTGGGTGAGGATAGATTCCCGGTTATCGATAGGGAGAAATGTACTGGATGTTCGCTCTGCGCTCAGGTGTGTCCGGTGTGGGATTGTGTGCAATTAGTCGCCGTATAGTATAAAAAGATATTAAAGAAATAGAATTTACATTATCCCGATATATGATTACTCGCCGCCTGAGAGATAACTGATTGACATCAGCCCCTCTGTTTGCTATTTTTCCCTTATAGTTCTTCACGACTTGTTTTCAACTCCAAACAAGGAGAAAATTATGTCTCGAATATTTATTATATCCCTGTGCTTTTTAGCTTTGGTTGTCTCCCCCTATGCGCAGAATCTCGAAAAGGAGAAAATGCGGGATGCTGAATGGCAAATGAAATCCCTTCACTGGCAAAAAATGCAGCAACGGCTGAGTACCGGGGATATCGTTGATCAATCCGAGTTCGATGTGAAATACTGGGAATTGGATATTGACGTTACTGATATCAATGGCGAGATTATCACCGGAAAAGTTACGATGACTTCGGAGTCTATGGTCAATTCCTTAGTTTCCATCGACTATAATTATCATTCTTCTATGTCAACTGATTCTGTCTTTATGAACGGGCAGCCGGTTACGTGGTCTCACGGCAGCGATATATTGACAATCACACTGGATCAGCCCTACGATGCAGGTGAGGAGTTCACTACGGTTGTTTACTACCATGGCCATCCGCCGGGCGGAGGATTCGGTTCATTCACCTGGGAAACCCACAACGGCCAGCCTATTATTTCCACTCTTTCCGAACCGGAAGGGGCGCGCGAATGGTGGCCATGCAAAGATATGCCGCATGATAAAGCCGATTCGGCAGATGTTCTTATAACCATACCGGATGATCTGGTAGGAACGTCTAACGGTAGTCTGGTTAGTAATGTAGATAATGGAAACGGCACTCGAACATTTCACTGGCATAGCTCTTACCCGATAACTACTTATCTTATCTCATTGGCGATTTCGAATTACCAAACATTTACCGATTGGTATCATTATACCCGTCAGGATTCGATGCCGATTGTAAATTATGTTTATCCGGAACATTATGATGACGCCTTTGAAGACTTGAATATAACCGCCGAAGCGACAGGAGTATACGCCGATCTGTTCGGTGAATACCCATTCATCGACGAGAAATACGGACATTCCATATTTCCCTGGGGAGGCGCGATGGAACATCAGTGTAATACCAGCTATGGCGATATCCTTATTCATGGTAACCATTATTACGATTGGATTCTGGTTCATGAGCTGGCGCATCAATGGTTCGGTGATCTTATAACCTGCGATATCTGGCCTGAGATCTGGATGAATGAAGGTTTTGCTTCATATTGCGAAGCATTATGGTTTGAATATCTGGGAGGACTCGATGATTATCTGGATTACATGACCGACGATCAGTATGTTTATGATCCCAGTGGGCCGATTTATGATCCCGATCCGCTTTTCGATGGCAATACTGTTTATAATAAAGGCGCATGGGTATTGCACATGCTTCGGGGTGTGATGGGTGACGATGCCTTCTTCGAAGGGATGTACAATTATGCCAACGATCCCGATCACATGTATGGAACCATTACCACACGCGAATTTCAGGCGATAATGGAGCAGTCTTACGGCGATAGCCTGGGATGGTATTTCGATCAATGGATATGGGGTATGAACCGACCGCAGTACCGTTACTCCTGGATCAAAGAGGATGTAGGTGGAGGTCAATACGAAATATTCCTTCATGTCAGACAGATTCAGGGATCGCCCGCTCCGAATGTGTTCACTATGCCTATCAAGATTTATCCTCGCATAAACGGCGTCGATACTCTCGTTACCGTATTCAATGACAGTCGCGAGGATGATTTACGATTTATTGTCGATGGTAATCCAAGCAGCTTAGCTTTCGACAAATACGACTGGATACTCCGTTACGTTCAAAGCGAAGGTTATAGCCTGAATATCGTAACCACTGAACTACCCGATGGTTATGTGAACACTGATTATAATGCACTCGTGGAAGCTCGTGGGGGCGCCGAGCCTTACAGTTTCGCTGTTCACAGCGGCAACTTTCCTCCCGGCCTAAGCCTTGCAAACGATGGCGAAATCACCGGTCAACCAATTTCCATCGGCGACTTCGAATTCACAATCCGCTGCACTGATGATAATAATTCCACCGACGATCAGCGCTATAATATAACAATTCTGGAAAATCCGCTGTGCTGCGATGTGGATATGACGCCCGATGACGATCCTGTGATTGTGGAACCGGGTGGACGTTTCGGTTTAACCGGTTATATCGGTAATCCCACTTCCGAGCCGATAGTCACAGATGTATGGGGCGGCGTACTGTACCAGGGAGATTTTTATCAGCAGTTCAGCTTCCCGAATATCTCGCTCGATCCGGGCGAATCGATGACAGCACACACCTGGCAGAATGTACCGGGATTCGCTCCGGCTGGAACCTATGGATATATCGCTTATTGCGGTGATCGTCCTGATACAAAGTGCGATTCAGCCGAATTCCCGTTTACCGTGGTTGGCGCACGCCTTGCCGATGGTGCCACAGGATGGTCGATCGAAGGCAGTTTCTTGGGTTACGAGACGATTTCCACGGCATTCGAACCGGGTGATGCTTATCCCAATCCTTTCAACGCCACCACCACGATCTCGTATCAATTGCCGGTAGCGGGGAAAGTGAGGTTAGATATTTACAACCTGCTGGGGCAGACGGTAACCACACTGGTCAACAGCTATAATGAAGCCGGTTACCATAGTGTCAATTGGGACGCCTCGGAATATTCCAGCGGGATATATTTCTATAAATTAACGGTTACTGATAAAGTATTTGCTAAGCGAATCACATTGTTAAAGTAGAAATTGTCTGATTCACAAGGATTTGAATCTTACCTGTTTTAGCCGAGAAAAAGCCTGACATAGTGGTGTTTTATGTGGCGTCAAACGGGCTTGCGCGCCTATGGCCTGGAAGTCTGGCGAAACCGAATAAGGTTATCCTTTGCCCACTCCTGACGGTGCTGTAGGTCGGATTAGAGATAAACTTGTTTTGCATACGTTAATTGGAAGCCCGAACCACAGAGATCGGACCTACATCTTTTAACGACTTTACGGATGACTTGGAGCCGCAGTAAATAATAAGCCAGAGGCTTACAAGTGTCTGCTCTACTAAGAAGGGAGAGCCGCTTCGATGCCATCGGGTTGTCCAACCTTCCGTTGCAGCTGGACAGGAATGTCTATCCTCCTTTTGTTTCTAAGCGACCGACAGACCTTGTATTCTCGATAGAATCGAAAGAAGGCTGACCACCGGCATGTAAATGTACATAGCAAGTTGCCCGTCTCTTCATTGGTAAAATGGAAGTCGTAATTTTACAAGTAATTATGGATGCCACCAGTAGCTGACTTTGGCTAAAAGAACGCTATTTGCGGATAGATCCATCAGGTCGCTGAAATCCCGATTGAGCTTTAAATTATTATGAATATCGGAGTAGTCGTCTCTTGCCTGTGTATACACCAGGTAAAAGGTTGATCCGGGCATGTATTCCCATCGAAACACCATATTAAGATTTAGCGCTTTGCTGATGAAGTCGGGATTGTCGGTATATTCAATGCTCAATGGCTTGAAAGTTTTCGGGGTATCAAGTTCCTTAATTTCGGAGTATTCACCGGAGGCAAAAAATAGCTGGGAATATAGCTGAAGGCTCATATCCCTGTTAAACATAAATGTTCCTCTCAACTCAAAATTAAACGTCTCAGTATCCAACTCCCCGAAGATGTCAACACGTTCGTCAGCATCATTGGTTTCATCCGTTATCCAGCGGTTCTGATCCCAACTACGATTATAGGAGGGAGCAAACTCAAGCTCGATCCGATCAGATAACTTGACCGAAGACCATAAACCGACTCTACCGATTCTGCCATCGCGGTCCTCGCCATAAGTCCAGTTATACCCCAGATTCACTTTACCCGATGAATTACTCTCCCACCATTGCCACATAGCTTTGCTGGACGGATTCCAATAGAGCGGACCGCCTCTGGTTTCCCTGTCCTCGTAGTGAGATGGTTCGATTTCAAATCCGGCTCCGGTAGCCCAATTATTATGGAGTGTCACATTGAAATTGTAATTACCACCGATATTGATCAAGTCACCATCTAAGTTGTAGCCGTGCCAGAAATTCAGGTTGTGGTACCATTCTCTGAATATCCAGGGATCTTCGACATCTCGGTATTGCAGCCAGTACCAGGCGCCGGCATAGTTTGCTCTTCCGAGATATCCTAAACGGTTCAGATCGAAATCGCGAGATTCTATTTCACCGCCGACCGCACCCCGAAAATGCTCTCCAGCCTCTTTTTCGAAGCTCGTATTGTAACCCCATCCGTCAACACCGTCTCTGGAACCGACTAAATGGTTTCTCCAGGCATAAGCGCGGTCTCCGAAGTAGAACTCCCAATCGAGCCCGCCTGTATATACCGAGCTCTGATGAAGTTGATGCGCCATTGTGGTCATTATTCCAATGTTGTTGCCGTTTGAGAACTCTTTCTTCACGCGGGTGATGTTATAGTTGGCAGGTTCCTCAACCGTACTGGTTCTTTCTATTCCATCCTCGTCCACATAGCGAGCACGTTCCCGGTCCGTTACCGAATTCATAAAACCTATAACCCAGCCATTATCGGTTCTTCCCGTTATTTTGGCTGCTCCCAATATAGTAGTCTGCTCCGGCTTATCTATGAAATAGTCGTAACCATCCGGGTAATTCCGGGGGCGTTGTCCGATTCGACGGGAATAAAATAAATTAAAACGTGTTTCAAAGTACTTGTTTCCCTCGATAAAGAATGGTCTTTTTTCAGGATACCAGGTCTCATAAGTGCTCAAATTCAAAACGGCGGCGTCAGCTTCAACCTGCCCAAAATCGGGATTGATGGTCGCATCGAGTGTAAGATTCGGAGTGAGTCCATATTTCAGATCAACGCCGATATCGGATGTGAATTCCTTACCATCCGGATTTCCCAGTGATTCCGGTTCCCTTTCGCCGGAGGAAACCAGATATGGCATAACTTCCAGGTGGGTTCGCGGTTCCACTCCCTCAATTCCGGCTAAATGTCCATATCGAGATGTCCAGCCCTGTTTATCCCTGGGAACAAAAGACCAGACTTCAACCTCATCTTTTCGGGGAATATATCGAACGAGATTCAATCCCCAAAACTGCTCGGCTTTGTGATTATTAAACCGCAGGCAGGAATAGGGGATTTTCATTTCCGCAGTCCAGCCAAAATCGGTTAACCGGACATCCGACTCCCAAACCGTGTCCCAGGATTCATCCCGCCAGCCATCATTATAACGATAGGCATCCACCTGAATACCTCCTGCGGTAACCTCAAACATATACGCCGTGCGATGATCGTGATAGGAATCGATCTCAATTTTAACGAAATCGGAGGAATTGGTATAATCCCTTCGGGCAAGCCTGTGAATTATTTTATCGGGTTCCGAATCGTAGTTATAAAATCCAACATAAAGAGCTTCATCATCATAAGCTATCTTTACAGTTGTGGATTCAGTGGGCGTTGCGCCTTCTTCCGGGTAATCCTGTATAAAATCTGAAATCCCCGGAAGATTATCCCAGAATTCTTCATTTAACCAACCATCTATTTCCGGGGGAGTATCAATTCGGGTTGTAGTATACTCTTTGTTATCCTGAAGGGAATGTGCTATGATCGATAACGGAAGCAGCAGTAACATTCCGAAGAATCCAATAGCCTTTAAATACATATCTACCCTTTAAATTAGGTGTTAAGGATGCAATATGCTACGGCACTTTTGTAATATTCCATATTCGGTTCTATTACGAAAACTGTGCTATATGGTTTCATAAATGTTATATTGGACAGAAATTCCTTATTTCAACGAATAACCCAATATGGAGAATTGGAAGTATGTCCTGGATTGAAGAGATTGATTTTGAAAAGGCGGATGGTATGTTAAAAAATATCTACGATGATGCCGTTGGTAAAAGAGGTAAACTGTCTAATATTCTCAAAGTGCATAGTCTAAATCCAAAAGCACTGAAAGCACATTTAGAACTGTATTTGTCTATCATGTTCACAGACTCCAGCATCAGCCGCGAAGACTGCGAAATGATAGCAACTGTGGTTTCTATCGCTAATAAGTGCGAATACTGTAAAAACCATCACGCTGCAGCTCTGCTTCATTACTGGAATGACAGAGAACGCCTGGACAGATTCACGAATGATTTTAATTCCGTTTCGCTATCTGAGAATAAAAGGAAAATGCTTGATTACTCCTTAAAACTAACCAGCGATCCATCCTCCGTTGAAGAGAAAGATATTGAAGAGTTAAGAACTCACGGATTTTCGGATAAAGATATTCTAAATATAAACCTGATAGTCAGTTATTTTAATTTCGTGAACAGGATTGCGGAAGGGTTGGGCGTGGAATACGACCCCGATGAAGTCCGAGGATACAACTACTGACCCGTATAATTCATAAAAGCCAGTAAACCGTAGCCGAAGGTTTGTCTATCGGAAATTTTACAACAATAAGCAATTTACAGTCTGTGATTTATAATCCAGTAAGAAGCCGGAAGCGCAAGGCTTCCGCTACCGATTAGGAAACTTATGAATAATCCAGGCTAAATATCTATATCAGGAGTTGACCATTAGCCCACATAGTCATCAGAAAGCCTTGAAACATGGCGAACATTATTGTGAGCGCTCGGTCGAAAAGCGGTTCCCTCGACCAGTGCGCCACAATTACATACAGGGGAAATGCAACTAAAACCAATCTTGGCATACTCTGGATGGAGGAAAAAAGCGGTGCCAGCACCACAAGTAGGGCATAAATAAAATATGGTAAACTGAGTATTCTATGCCAAATGAATGTTATCAGTAAGATCGCAATAGACATAATCGCGAAGGCAGCATGATAAAACCTATCATGAAACAGGCTGTTCCAAAGAACTACAAAGGGATTAGAAAGCTCCCTGTGCCAGGCGGCTTGAATATGTACGAAAGCCAAGAAATCCCCGGTAAGGTAGTAATTATGCAGCATGAACAATCCCAAGCCCAGGGGGAAGAGAGCAAAATAGAATATTTTATAGTCTACATGTTTGAAATCAAATCCTATAGATCTGAGATACATGTAGAATAACGGAATTGACACGACTACACCGATACTCCTGGTCAACGATAATAAAAATCCCAGCGCTCCAACAAGTAACCAATTTCTTCTATCTGCAAAAAAGAAGCACAAAATAATAAGGAATAAAAACATGGATTCAGTGAGAACTCCGGATAAAACAAAAGAGGTGGGGAAAATAAATAGATATTTGATGGTTTTCTTCGCCATATCTTCGTTGTAATGAGACTCCACCATCCTGTACAGATAAATGGATGCCAAAATCAGAAACAAATTAGATAAAATCAATCCCACCAGAAAGTGATGACCGGTAATCCAGCCAACAGTTCGGATCAACATCGGATACAGAGGAAAGAAAGCATAGTTACCCTGTCCGGCTACTCCCGGAGTCGTTAGTAATTCTGCCGAATACCCGTTAATTGCAATATCCAAATACCAAACGGTATCCCATTGTCCCCAAATATCCAGCCAAAGGAAATCGGAAAGTTCACCGGTGATGTCACGACCGAAGAAAGTGCCGGTATACCTCACGGCGCCTACACCGATTACAGTCAGCGCCATCCTCGTAATAATGAATAGTTGTATAGGAAAAAGAAGGGATGCAGGGATCTTGTGATAAAGGTTTTTTATTTTAGCCTTTATTGGAATCTCCTGATAGAAATTCAAATCCGTTCTATTAAATCAGCTTAAGCTCTCCATCGCTTCGGCCTGCTTTTTGGTTCCTTAAACACGGATGGAGGAAGCGATGTTGAAACAAAAGCAGGAGTTTTATCCTTCCTTTCCTCCCTGGTCATTTCAGGAACGGTTACCTTCGCCGATTTCTGATATTTCGAACTTATCGAGAAGGATTCCTCCGCTATCTTCAAAATTTCCTGTTTTAATCCTTCCTTAGCCACTTCGTCGGTGAAACGCCGCCGCCCTTCCACGATATCATCTACGTAAGCCTGAATTTCCTCTTTGGAATACATTTTAAAAGGATCGTATGGAGAGAGGTCACCATCGGCACAGGAGACGATGTCCTCGGTGCCGAAAATACCGGGAGCGTAGCTGTTGGTGCCGCGAAGGTCACCGCGTTGAATAGCGGCCATCAAATCAATCGGTACACGCGTTACTTTCCGCACCAGCTTCTTCTTGGTTGTGCTGTCTTCCTGGTATTTCTTAAGGATCTCGCCCACGCCTCCTGTATTGTATTGACGGAAATGAACCTTGCCGGGAAAACGCGCTTCCAACCCCTTTATTATCTCATAGAAACGATTAACCTTTTTGGCGCGCGAACCAACGATAAACGGATCAGTACCCACAGTACGCACCGACTCCCCCGCCTTATCCGGCTCCGATGCCGCGCTGTGGCTGGACTCTCCCCAGAGGTACGCCAGAGCAGCCTGATCGGCGGTTAATTTCTGAGCGAACGACATCACCGTATTTCTACGCGTAATAAATGCAAAAATCAATCCATCCAACTCCGAAACCGGCGGTAAATTGATAGAATCTCCCTCGATACTCACCAATCTCCTTCCCCTCTTAACACGTAGTTTGCTTTTCTGAATAACTGCGCGACCGTTGCCGCACAGGGTTTCGTCGAGAAAATCAGGCACGCCATCGGCATCTACCATTACATTTTCCATCAAAGCGGATTTATCTGCAAGCGCGTTATACATCGCTTCCTGCAGCTTGGGATCGACATCTGTTTTTACGAAAAAGTTGGCTTCGGAGCCGTATGCTGAGCCGTCCGGTTTCAGGAATACGATATCATCCTGAATCGCTTCGGTTCGTTCTTTCTTGTCGAAATCCAGACCAAGCTGATGACACGACCAGGTAGATTTCCCGGTTGCGGAAAGACCGAAAAGAAAAACGCCATATCTTTTTAAACGGTTTTCGTTCCCATCATAAACATAGACCAGTTTAGTACCGGCGTGAAGTCCTAACATTCCTTGCTTGTCAGCGCTCCACATAGCCTGTCGTAGAAATCCCTTTTTGTCCTCGCCCATATAATCGGAACCCAGACAGATATTAAGATGGTGTTCCGGTAACGCCAGTACCTGCTGCCTGAGTTGATGCTCTTCGGGAATATGAATCATAGTAAATTCCGGCCCTGGACGATTCGATGGCTTAAACATCGTATTTCCATACATGTAAGCCAGTCTGTAATTCTTGGCATCGGCGACAGACATATAAAGATTGACCGTCGGATTGTATTCATCATTATTACCCATCTGTCGCTTAAGATGAACGAAGGGGAGAGTTCGCATTAAGTGCAGAACCTTGTTCAATTCGTCCGGCGCGTTTTCAACGATGTTCCTCATTACCGGCGTCAATTTCGGCAGACGAACTTCAGGACTTCCCAGATATACTGTCTTGGGACCAATGCGCGATGAAACCGCAGATCTCCATCCATAAGAACCGTACTTTGTTTTAAAACCTGATTTCAGTGCGCGGGATTTAATGTGACGCAGTTTTACATGCTCAATATTGGGTCCGTCAAGGCAATGACGGAGGTTTTCCGCAAACTGACCATAGAATTCCGGATTATATATAGGATCGCTCATATTTCCTCGCTGGTAAACTTCCTCTCTTGTGAATTGAATAACAATCTACATCTTTTCATCAATCAGTCAATAGAAATTATTGAGAGACATTCCGAAAATTAAGCCCTGAAATCAGACTTCGACGATTAAATATTGACAAAGAATTTATGTCAAGCTATATATGAGCTGCCCATCGTAACCGTTTGAATCGCTATAAAATGAACAAAATCATCGAAAGCATAAAAGAGAACAAGTTTATCTGGGTAATGGCAGTATACTTCGTTCTCTTTTATGTGGTTCAGAATTTCAATAACAGATTTTGGATGCATGATTTTGAGGTCTATTACACCGCGTCCAAACATTTTATATCCGGGCAGCAAGTATATAATCAAGCGTTTGGGTTAGTTACCGGAGTTTATAAATATAGCCCTTTCGCCCTGATTATTTTTGCTCCATTGGCGATATTGCCCTTTTTCTGGGCTAAAACTATATATTTTTTTCTGGTCTCCGGCGTCATCATTTTCCTGATACTGTATATAAGGAACTTTATTCACAGGTATTTCTTCCATGGCATTTGCTTAACCAAAACCCATAAGATTCTATTCTTCTCAACCTTAATTACACTGGTGCACATTTATCGGGAGTTGCATCTTGGCAATATAAATGCGCTTTTACTCACAGCCTTGATCCTGAGCTTAAATTTTATAATTAGCAACCGGGAGTATCTCGGGGGATTCTTGATCGGAATAGTAATTCTTTTCAAACCCCATTTCGTCGCCCTGTTACCACTGTTTTTTCTTAGAAATCGGTTTAAAGCGTTGCTTACAGTATTAGTAGCGATTGTAACGGGAACTATCATTCCAATTATTATTTCCGGTGTTGCCCGGGGAATCGATCTTCATCGCTCCTGGATGGTAACAATGATCGGACACAACACTGGCTTCGACATGGTTGAGAGTGTGAATACCATACCAAGCCTGCTTTACCGCTTTGCTGCGAGATTCATCCTCCCGGATACAAACGGGGTCTTTTCAATTGCAGTAATACTGATCGTCGCCGGTTTGATACTTCTTCTGTTGATAAATAATCAACGATGGGAGAAATCTTTGGATCTTAAAGAGAGGAAAAAAGCAACCGTCAGGGATTTTAGCTTTGAGTACCTGGTGATTTTAGCCGTTATTCCCTCCATAACAATCACCGATACGGAGCATTTTCTGCTATCAATACCTTTGATAATGTTCTTGTTATTCTTCCTCTGTCAAATAAACCGTGAAAGGAACGTATTCTTTTATCTGGCTATAGCTGCCTTCATACTGTACGGAGGGAACTGGCATGATTTGCTCGGGCATCAACTTTCATCGTGGGTGAGTGAAGCGGGTTTATTGGGATTGGGGAATATAATAATTCTGGCAATGTCGTTATATGCATTTAGCCCGTATAATTCATGAAAGCCTGTAGACTGTAGCTGAAAGCCTGTCCTTCGGGGATTTTACAACAATAAACAATTTACAGTTTGGGATTCGGGGTCCGGAAAAGAGCCGGAAGCGGCAGGCTTCCGCTACCTATTAGGAAATTTAAGAATAATCCAGGTTAGGAAGTTAGATACATCCGGTATGGCTCATAAAGAGTAGTAAACCTTCGGCTACCGATAGCAGAACTTATGAAAAGCTATGGTAGTAGCATTGCATGAAAACCGTAGATTACCGCGCCGTCGGCAAGCCTCGCGCTCGCAATGACCACCATATCTGTCATTGACCCATAACGCGAACATCATCTTTGAGGATATCCTGAATGTAAATCATCTGTACAAGAACAACAATCGCCACCGTCAATGGGGAAGCCATGGCAATACCCATCGCGCCGAATAGGACACCCATCACAACCTGAATCGTAATAAGAAACGCGGGGGGAAGCGATAGGGTGGTACTGAAAATCAATGGGGTTATGATATAACTCTCCAAAGTTTGCACTATCATGTATGTGATGAGGACATAAACCGCCAAAATAGGGCTCTCGGCTAATGCCACGAGCAATGCGGGGATAGCGCCCAGAGGCGGACCGATAAAAGGAACGAATGAGAGCAAAGCCGCAATTATCCCCAGCGTGAGAGCGAGTTGGATCCCGATTATCGATAAACCTGCCGCAGTGAGTATCCCGACAACTACCATCGATGCTACGCGGGCCAGCAGCCACATTCGGAGAGCATTGCCCATGGCTGTGATAACCTCCCGGGCGCGCTTACGTTTCTCTTTGGGAATCATTTTGATGAAATTGTTGATATATAGATCCGGATCCGCAGCGCAATATAATCCGATAAACAGGATAACAAGCAAGCTGGTTATAGTACCCAAGGCGGTGGAAAAAACACCGGTTATTCCCCAGATAAATTCGCTTTCAAAGGGGATTTTCTCTTTCACTTCGGGAAGCCTCGATAACAAATCTCTCCCCCACTTACTCTCCTGCAATCCGCCCTCTATGTTCTCCAGAGCAGTGGGTACACGTTCGGTTAAGCTGGAGAACTGTTCGGCGATATGCGGTCCCATAATCCAGACGCTGACAACCAATAACAGAACAAGCCCGAACACCACAATCGTCACAGAAAGAGCTTGCGGCAGTTTAGTTTTACTCCTGAACGGTTTGGCAATACCGTTCAGAAATACAGCGAGAAGCAATCCTGCTAATGCAACCAGCAGCATCTGGACAACCTGTTGAATTATTAATAGAATCAGCAGCAGTAAAATAACCGCGCTGGAGGCTATCAGAACCTTCTTCATTAATTGTTTGGAATCTCCTTTTTGATCGTTGCCCATTCCTTTTAACCTCAAGTGTTAAACATTATTTGGACCCCCGTAGCTTAAAAATTTGACCTATTATAAGCGGGACTAAACTAAATATAATGATCAACATCCAACCATCAGTATTCGGTGCGGTCAGTTTTAGTACGTTGGCTGCAGGCGTAATTAACAGGACAAAGAAAATCATAAAAATGCAGAGAACAATCGCAGCCCATATCCAGCCATTGCGGGTAATCTCGTTTTTGAACACGCCCGAATGCTGATCCCTCATGTTAAATACATGTACAAGCTGTCCAAAAGCAAGAGTTAAAAAAGAGATGGTGACTGAGTGAGTCTCATCCATTTCATACCAGTATAAGGCTATCAAGAAAGCTGATAAGACGGAGACAGTTAGTAATGCGCCGTACAAACCGATCTGCAACCAATGCCCTTTGGTTATTATCGGTTCATTTGATTTCCTTGGAGGGCGGGACATTATTCGCGGATCGCCGCCGCCGACACCTAAAGCCAGCGCAGGAAACACATCGGTTACCAGATTCAAAAATAGTATCTGAAGGGGGAGAATAGGCAACGGTGTGTTCGCGATCGATGCCACACCGACTATCATTATCTCGCTAACATTGCAGGAAAGAAGGTACAGGACGAACTTTCTGATATTATCGAATATAATCCGCCCTTGTTTGACAGCTTCAACAATCGACGAGAACGCATCATCCTTTAATATCATGTCCGCCGCCTCTCGGGCAACCTGAGTGCCTCGTTGTCCCATTGCGATACCTATATCAGCTTTTTTCAATGCCGGAGCGTCATTGACGCCATCGCCGGTCATGGCAACGATAGAACCATTGGTTTGATGAACCGCTATCAAATCCAGCTTTTGCTTGGGGCTGACTCTGGAGAATATCTTTGTATCCAGAATATCGAGGCGATCTTCTTCAGTCAGATTCTCGACGCTCTTCAGTTGGTTACTGACGATTACTTTGTCGTAGTCCATGTCAACCAACCGGATACTTTTGGCGATATTGAGGGCTGTTGCCGGCTGATCTCCCGTCACCATAACAACATTGATTCCCGCATCTCCGCAAAGCCGAATAGATTCCTGCACATCTATACGAGGAGGATCCTTTAAACCTATCAAACCTAAAAAGGTGAGATCCTCGTAGGGCTGTATATCGGAATTGGAAGTCTTCTTTTCCGCCAGGGCAAGCATTCGGGTGCCGTTCCGAGCCATTTCTTCATTAAGCCTGTTCCACACTTCAACATCAGACGATGTAAACTCTTTCTCGCCATCAGGGGTAAGGATGGTAGAACAGTTGTTAAGAACCGCTTCGGGCGCCCCCTTCACGGCGACGGAGAACTCCCCCCCGTTCTCATGTATAGTTGCCATCATCTTAACTTCCGGGTCAAATGCCTCCTCGTGAACCTCCGGCATCGATTTCAACAACTCGTCTCGGTCTATTCCCGCATGGGAACCGATTTCGAGCAGAGCGACTTCCATCGGGTCGCCTATCCCCGCCCCATCATTGCCGGTTAAAGAAGCATTATTACACAAAACGCCTACCGTGAGGGCATCCATAATTAACTTATTGTTCTTATGGTCTATACTGTCGCCATTGCGCTGAAATACGGTGTCACCGTTTTCCCTACGGATGGTTAACTCTCCTTCATCGATGACCAGTTTGGTTGCGGTCATTTTATTCTCGGTGAGAGTGCCGGTTTTATCCGAACAGATTATATCGGTCGCCCCCAGAGTTTCTACGGATGCGAGACGATTGATTAGGGCATTTTTTCGCGCCATCCGGATCATTCCTCTGGCAAGCGCAATGGTAGCGACTATGGGCAAACCTTCCGGGATAGCGGCGACGGCAAGGGCTATACCGCTTTCTATCATCAGGAATACCTCTTTGCCCCTGACGATTCCGAGTATTGCGACTACGGTAGTAATAGCGAGTGTTACCCATATCAACTTATGGCCGAGTGTATCCAACCGTTTTTCCAACGGTGTCGATTCATCCTCCGCTTGTTCCACCAATTCGGATATTTTACCCAATTCGGTAGCCATGCCGGTAGCTACAACAATTCCGGCGCCGGAACCACGGGTGATCGAGGTTCCTTTGTAGATCATATTGCGTCTTTCCGAGAGTATAGCGG
>WJIR01000064.1 GCA_014730175.1 Candidatus Zixiibacteriota bacterium | reverse complement strand
GATTTCGGCAATGCCGAAAGTTATGGCGGGATTAAATTCCTGGGCAGCGATCCGTCTTTTTACGAGACTCAACTCGGTGATCGGGTTTTTTATGCTGATTCCACCAATTACTGGGTCTGGCAATTTCAGAATAGTAACGACCCGGTTTTTTTCGAACCTCTGACTGAGTATCAGAGGTACGAAAGGATGCGAACCGGTTTAAACGATTTTCCCGGCTGGCAGGATTTCCCTTTTATGCAGGGACCGAAAAACCGGATAACATTACTTTCCGCGGGTCCTTACCCGGAGCTACTCCCCGATTCAACGCTGGAGGTGGTTTTTGCGGTGGTTTGCGGCGAAAAGTACGGCGATGATCCTGTGGAGCTGGATACGGATCGTTCCAAGTCCGAGTTTATAGTCAATGCCAAATGGGCTCAACTGGCATATAACGGTGAAGATATTAATGGAAACGGTATTCTGGATGAAGGCGAGGATAAAAATGGGAATGGGGTAATAGATCGGTATAATCTACCGGCGGCTCCGCCATCCCCACGGATGCATTTAGTTTCCAACAGCCAAAAGGTAACTATTTACTGGGATTCCTCGCCTGAAAGCGCCATCGATCCGGTTAATAATTCTGAGGATTTCGAAGGATACCGAATTTACCGGGCGAGAATCTCCAACAAAGCTGACGCTCCTTCATTCAAGGAATCATTCACGCTGCTTGCGGAATTCGATAAGATTGACAGTATCGGCTATAATATCGGTTTAAGCCAGGTGGAACTCCCCGAAGATACGGTGATAAACGGAGATACATGTTCATACAGTTTCAAGTCGGAGATGCTCCTGGATGGATGGCAGTACGCATTCGCAGTTACATCATTTGATACCGGCGATCCTGTCAATAATCTGGAAAGTTTGGAATCCAGCGTGTTGGAAAACGCTACTCGTGTGATTACCGGTCCCGATCCGGAAGGGGCGGCAGCCAGAGTTGTGACAGTTTTTCCCAATCCTTACCGCACCGCCGCAATCTGGGATGGGCGAAAGCAATCGGGAATCAGGGAGCGCGAGAGGATGATACATTTCGCTAATCTCCCGGGTAAGTGTACTATCAGGATATTTAATCTTGCCGGGGAGTTGATAAAGAAAATCGAACATGACGGCTCAACATACGATGGTTCGGATATTTCATGGTATGCTCAATACGCCGGTGAGGGAGCGGTATTCCCGGGAGGATTGCATTCATGGGATCTGGTTACCGAACATGACCAGGCTGTTGCAACCGGTCTCTATGTTTATGTCGTCGAAGATCATAATTCGGGAGATGTTCAGAGGGGAAAGATCCTGATTATTAAATAGATTTTAGGCTATTATCCAAAATTGAGGAAACTGTTATGCAAAAAATGATGCTACTTTTAATCGCTGTCGCACTGCTATCGGTGGGTACGACAGCAAATGCGGAAATCTTCGAGATTTCGATATGCGAATTACAACAGCCGGATGAAGCCGGAGATTCCAGCATGTGGATAGGGGATACGGTTAGAACCAGAGGGGTGGTGACAGCCGGAACCGGATTGTATTATGCCGGCGGTGGAGAAACATTTTATATGCAGGATACCGATTGCGGTCCCGAATTCGCCGGAGTGATGGCTTATGATCCTACCGGCGCGCAATTTCCGGAGCTTTTTCCCGGAGATTCAGTCGAGGTTGTGGCGGTTGTATCAGAATATTTGTGGACGCCCGAACCGGGATACGATCCGGTATCGCACACAGAACTCTTTATAATACCGGAAGGATTCACCTACTTCCCCGGGATTCATCCCGAGCCGGAACCGTTGCTGATTCCGGACTGTGTTCTCGACTCCACCGGTGGTCAGGATGAAAATAGCGAGGAATATGAATCGGTATTATGCACCAAGTATGGTTTGACGGTGGATACGGTATATGAATATTCTTCTGTTTGCAGTTGGGAGTGCTATGATTCTTCCGGCTGCATGTTTATGGTCAGGGAGGCATCGGATTCAATCGAGGGCGTTTTCTCACCTCCGATAGGGACTGTTTTGAACCATGTTACCGGCGTAATCTATCATCGCTTCGGATATTTTCAGCTCCAACCGCGTTATATGCGCGATATCGAATTCGCATCGGGAGCGCCGATAATATCGCAGACACAGTCATGGCCCCCTTACCCGATGGTTGATGATACGGTAACTGTCACAACTCAGATTTTTGATCCGGATGAAGGAGGAGGAATAGACGAAGCCACCATTTTTTACCGGATAAACCCAACCGGCGATTTTATTGATTGGCCTCTCGAATGGGAGTCCGACGACAGGTACTATTACATATTCGAACCAGGCACCTTTGAGGATGGTGATGAGCTAAACTATTACATATACGCCAGCGACGTCGATGGAGAGAGCGCTTACGACCCGCAACAGGCGCCGATTTCTTACAAGCAGGTCCTTATCCAGCAGCCGGATACCGTATCGATCGGAGAGGCTATTGTCGATAACGAAGAACCTTATTACGAGCCGGATAGATTGCACGATGCGGTAACGGTAACCGGCGTGGTAACCGCCAATACTTTCGGAAGTGATTACACCAACATCTATATCCAGGATGAGACTGCCGGAATAAATGTATACTACGGGGAAACGTTCCTTACCACGCCTGTCGGAAATTCCTTGACGGTCACCGGAATAGTGGATCACTATAACGGCAAAAACCAGATAATCGTCTATCATGAAGATAAAATTGAAGATAACGGATTGGGGACCATGCCCGACACTCTCGAGCTGTTTTGTACCGACCTGGCAGATTCGATTGGCGAGCAGTATGAAGGTTTATTGGCTGTGGTCGAAAATGTAACTTTGATCCCGGAACCGGACCCCTGGCCTGAATTGGGATTCTCCGCAAACATGACTATTGAGGATGGCGATGGAAACCGAGCTTCCATCCGGATCGACAGGAATACCGATATAGACGGGCAGAATGAACCGGCTTCGCCATTGAATATAACCGGTATAATCAGCCAGTTCGATGAGGAAGCGCCGTATGATAGTAATTACCAATTAATGCCTAGGCAGTACTCCGACTTCGTCGAAGTCGAAACGGGAATTACCGAGCAGGATGATAATTTGCCGGACTGTTTCGCGTTAGGCGGAAACTACCCCAATCCCTTCAATCCCACAACGTCGATCACGTTCGCCGCACCGTATTCCGGAGTGGTTAAGATCGATATTTATGATCTAATGGGAAGAAGGGTGAAGAAGCTGTTGAGTGATAACATCGCCGCCGGCTATCATGAGATATTCTGGGATGGCAGAAATGATAATGGCGATGAAGTCGCCAGCGGAATCTATTTTTACAGAATGCGGGCTGATGATTTCAGCGCGGTGAAGAAAATGACAGTGTTAAAATGACCCTGATGGATTGGTGATTGATTAGTAAAAAGATAATTCAATATCTCTGTTTGATAGCACTCTCTATCGGTGTAATGATAGCGTTGACAACGGGGTGCAGTGTCGATAAAGTATCGGAACCTTACGAAAACAGCGTACCGGAGACTCATCTGTTCCTGAGCTTCCCCGATACGTTGCCCGATTCTCTGGCGATGCCGGATACTTCGACTTCCACCAAGATTGTTCACTGGTACGGTGATGATATAGATGGCGAGGTTGTGGGGTTTTATCATGCCTGGGATGATACCTCATCGGATACAGCGTGGACATATACCACCGAGAACATGGATACCTTCCATGTGCCTATCAGGGAAACTTACGGAGAGTTTACCTTTTTTGTCAAAGCGGTGGATAATGAGGGGGCGGTTGATCTTACTCCGGCTTATATCACCTTCCCGATTATCAACTCCCCCCCCGAAATCCGCTGGCCAGTTGATTTTGAGTTGGGATACATGGAGGTGGATTTCGTCGGTTTTGACAATATGACTTTTAGCTGGGTGGGAACCGATCCCGATGGCGATGAAACTATCGTGAAATATTATTATCACCTTGGGGATACTCTGACGCCGTTGGATACCGCCTATTTCGATTCATTGGAATGGATAGAGCTTCCTCCGGAACCTACTTCGCTTTCATTAACGGATCTCACCGAGGGGACTTATAGGATTTTTATGAAAGCGCAGGATATAGCCAGCTCCGAAAGCGAGGTTATTTATTATCCTGATACAAGCGGTTCATGGGAAGTTCAAGAACCGGTAGGCGATTTGCTCTATGTGGATGATAACGCGTATTGGACCGGCTCCGAGCATATTTACACTGATATTCTCGACTCTATGTATGGCACGGATTACTCCCGATGGAAGATCGAAGAGCGCGCCTATTACAATCCGGTTGATGTAATAACCGCATTCTCCAATTTTACAACAATAGTCTGGAACGGAGGAAGCAGCAGTCATTTCAGCGAATGCTCGAGCGGTATAAACAACTTTTTGTTAAGTGGCGGTAAGATATTTCTCGCCACAACTTACTTCGGACAACCACCGAATTATAATGCCGATAGTACTATCTATTCGTTCATGCCTTTCGATTCGGTTACTATTACCGATGTCGGAAGACCTTATACTTATAGTTATACGTCGCTTCACGAGGATTACCCGGATTTATATACGGAGAGATGGATTGATCCTGTTTTCGGTTTTATACCAGCGGCGCCGGAAATTTTCGGGCAGGGAACGGCGGCTCCGCTTTATAAAATAACCCATGGCGGCGATGACCATATCGTTGCCACAAGATACCCCGATACCGGCACAGCTCAAATGGTTATGTTCTCCTTTTTTATACATGAATGCGATGGTGATCCTGGCATCAACTGGATATTACCTTTTGTGTTAACTGAGGAGTTTGCGCCATGAGGGTATTAGTATCGATTATCCTATCCATTATTGTTCTTGCTTCGGTGAATGAATGTTTCAGTCAGCCCCACCTTGGAACCATAAAGGGTACTATTAGCGATGCTAAAACCGGAGAATTGCTGCCCGGCGCCACGATAATGATTAAGGGAACATATTTCGGTGCGCCATCCGACTTCGATGGCGAATATGAGATACGCAAGGTAAATCCGGGAGAATACACAGTAGAGGCTTCCTTGATGGGATATGCCAAGACAATTCATACCGGAGTAAAGGTAGAAGCCGGAGAAACCACGATGCTGGATTTCGAATTGAAGCAAACACACGTATTCACCGGCCAGGAGGTGATAGTTGTAGGCAAAAAGCCCTTACTGGACATCGAAGCCACAGAAAGCCGCTCGGTAGTTACCTCCGATGAGATCTCATACTCAACCATGGAGGATATAACCGACGTCGTGGAAGCGCAGGCGGGCGTGGTTCGTGAAGGGGATCAGATTCATATTCGCGGCGGCAGGGAATATGAAAATTCTTTTATAGTCGATGGTATCTCGGTGCAAGATCCTTTTTCAGGCGGTACCGAGGGCTTGAATCTGAGCGCCAAATCGGTTGAAACGGTTGAAGTGTTAACCGGCGGGTTTAATGCCGAATACGGGCAGGCGATGTCCGGAGTTATAGAGGTAAAGACCAAGGAGGGAAGCAAGCGATTCGAAGGGTCCGTTACTTATAAAACCGATGATATTCTGCTTGCTGAGGGTTATAACACCGACATCGTTGATTTAAGCCTTTCCGGTCCTCTACCTCTCAATGGAATGTCGTTTTTCCTATCCGGTTATTCCTTGTTATCGGACACATATCTGCCGCATGCTTCTGCATTGTACTCATCCATCGCAGGCGGGGATAACTGGGCATCCAGGGGTGATAATAACTACTCTTTGTTCGCTAAATTAATCTGGAAGATCAGGGAGCCATATAAGCTGGTATTTTCGCACAGTACATCGTTGGGTATTGACCAGGGATACAAAATAAATCCTTACGATAATCCCGATCCATCGTATGATGCGTTTCCGTATCGTTACCAGTATAATCTGGACAACTATAATACATATACCAGGATATCCAATCGTCAGATGCTGAAATGGACGCATATAACCTCGCCAAAGTTCTTTTATGATATAGCAGTTTCCAGATTTTTCACTCAACTGCACAGCGATGTGAATGGCAAACACTGGAGCGAGTATAGAGAGCCGATAGACATCTACCCGATTAATTATTTCCTGACCGAAGATAATGACACCATCTCGGGAAAGGACTTCTCTTTCTACAATATCACTACCGGTGACGGATTCTATGACCATGGCGATGGAGACAAATGGCATGACCATTACGTAGAGCAATGGACATTGAAAACATCCGCTTCATATTCACCCAGCGAACGTCATATATTCAAGGCGGGAATCGAGAATAACTGGCAGGAGATGCAGATGATCGATATCTATCAGCCCTGGGTTAACAGTAACACCGGTCTGGGGTTGAATCACGATATTTACAGAGTCTATCCATCCTTTGGTGCATCATATCTGCAGGATCAGATTACCTTTGGGGGGTTGATAATAAACGCCGGCGTGCGACTCGACTGGTGGTTCCCCGGCAAATATGTAGATGATGCCATCGCCGATACAAATATAACAACAATATCCGACGAACTTCGCCGTCAGTATAACGAGGATACTTTTGAAATGTTCGGTTTGCATGGCAAAGTGCATCTTTCCCCGAGATTGGGCGTATCTCATCCTATCTCCGATCGTATGATGCTTTACTACTCCTATGGTCATTTCTCCAAGCTTCCCAAACCGCAGCGCGTCTATGCCAAACTCAGAGGCGTGTCGGAGTCATCTTACCAACTGTTCGGAAATCCTAATCTGAATCCGGAAACCACTGTCTCTTATGAGTTGGGTATACGATATGAATTGACGCAGGACGATGTGATAAGCGCTACCGCATATTACAAAGATATTTTTGACTATATAGCGGCGCTATCGATAACAACAGCGGGAAGAACCGGCACCGGAAGTTATCTGATGTATTTCAATCTCGATTATGCCAGAAGCCGCGGAATAGAGCTGGAGTATAAGAAGCGCTCCGGAAGGCATTTCACAGCGATTATGCAGGCGGCTTACGCTCTGGCAACCGGAAAAAGCTCCTCTCCAAAAGATGAACTTTTGATTGCAAAGGGTGAACTGGAAGAGAAATCCATCAAGGAGAATCACCTTGCCTGGGATCGACCTTACCTCCTGACGTTGGATTTCAATCTTTATAGCGAGAAAGACGATCCGTTACGCATTTTTGGATTCAAGACTCCTGATAATTGGAATCTTTACCTTAAGTTTTTCCTGCAGTCGGGGAAGAGATATACGTCGTATGATGTAGTGGAATCATCAGGCGGTGTTGTCCAATATGTACCGAACCTCGACGATCCCTACGATAAGACGGCTGAAATGTGGCACTGGTTTGATCTTAAATTTCAGAAGTTTTACGAGTGGGGTCGGACGAAATACACCGTTTTCTGTGAGATCACGAATATATTCAATGCCAGAAATTCTAAGATAATAAATCCGTTGACCGGTCGGGCTTACGAGTTTGGAGATCCTGTCCTTGATAGCTGGAATGATCCTCTCGAGCCGGATGCCAATCCGATATACCCGTTCCCATTTAATCCTTCGCGTTATCTGGAGCCGCGCAATATTATGATCGGTGTTTCCATGGAGTTCTAATTGCATGTGAAGAAGTTGGTATACACAATCTCAATCACTATAATGTATCTATTGCTGCTGCCGGTGGTTGGCGGCTGCTGGCAGATATTCCCCGATCTCGGTGAAGAAAGGGTGGGAACCTCCTCGGCTACTTTTCTAAAAATCGGCGTTGGCGCGCGCGCGGCTGCTATGGGCAACTCCTATGTCGCAGTTGCTGATGATGCCACCTGTCTTTACTACAATCCTGCCGCTATGTGTCTACTTAAAGGCGATAATATAGTCTTCAGCCATAACCGGTGGTTTGCTGATATCAAACATAACTTCCTCGGTTACTTCCATTCTTATGATAACCTATCGTTGGGAGTATCTTTCATATCGCTAACCACTGATGATATCGAGGTTACCGATGAGTATCATCCTTACGGTACCGGAGACTATTTCAGTTATTCTGACTTTGCCGGGGGCATCTCCTTTGCTTATGATATGACCGCGTATTTCAGTTTCGGCATCACGCTGAAATATATTCAGGAAAACCTCGATAACCTGACCGCCAAAGGCGTGCTTTTCGATTTGGGAACCTACTACAGAACCGGACTCGGTTCGACCCGGTTCGGTGTAGCCCTGCTTAACTTCGGCAACAGGATCGGACCTGACGGGACTTATAATCTCGAGGTTTACGGTGGAGGAACGGTCAAAAGCGAATACCAGAAATTTTCGCCACCCACCGTGTTCCAGATCGGCTTCGCCTTCGAACCGATCTACAATCCCCATCATCGGCTAACTCTATCATCCCAGCTTAACCATCCCACCGATAACGCGGAAAACATATCGCTGGGGACGGAATATGCATTTAATGAAACGGTTATGCTCAGAGGCGGTTACAGGATCAACTACTCGGAAGAGCAGTACTCATTAGGCGCCGGAACTGCTCTCAACATCGGATTTACCGATCTGAGGGTCGATTACGCGTTCGTAAATTATTCGAATCTCAATAATGTTAACCGCTTTACCTTTAGTATGAGTTTCTAAATGAGGAGAATTTCCGTATCAATTTTCATAGTCATCGTATCATTTTCCCTGATACAGCCAAGCTGCGGTGAAAAACCGGAAAGACCTACCGCATCAGGCGGCGGGGAAACCGAACTGGGTGACACGTTATACATCCCTCTATCACCGGCATGGGATGCCGGAAATGGATTCGATTTCTCGTCGCCCCAGGATGTATTAGTGGGCTTGGATACATATATATATGTAGCAGATACCGGTAATGACAGAATCGTCAGGCTGGATGCCGGCGGGACTATCCACGCCGTATACAACGGTATCCCACATCCCACGCAAATATCACAGGATGAATTGATGCGGCTAATAGTGGTTAATGATACACGGGATGTGTATAAAATAGACGTTGGTCCCAATGGTGATAGAGTCCCGATCATCTGCTATGACGCATCAACGCGTAAAGATTCGGCATTCGTGGATGCATCCGAAGTCTTCACCGGTGTGGCTGATTATCCGTCGATCGACAAGGCATATTTGCTGTCGGTATCGTCAGAATTAACTTCCTCGGGTAAGGTAATAATGATGCAGGGGAAGGGCATGGGTGATTTTCAGGATCAGATAATGGACAGTATAATTGTTTCCTATGATGAGAGTGATACCCTGCATAATCCAATCGTAGAGTATGGATTAGGTGCAGGCTTTGCGGCTCATCCGAACGCGCTTTTTTCCTTTGTCGACGAAGAATCCGTTTACCTGCTTATGACACAGGACTCATCAACCTTTAAGACACAGCTCCTGACTATCAAAAAGGTTCAAGGCGGGACCTATAATTTCGTGAGCGCGCTTGATCCAACTTCCAATCCCGACATCTACGGGCTTAATCTTTTCGGTCTGCCGGAGGATGCTTGTGCAGATATCCCTGGCAATATCTATGTAGTTGACTCCAGCCCTTCCGCTGATTATGGGGCTTACAAGTTTAACGCGAGCGGTGAGTTAATGGAGAGTTTCGGACCTCCCGGAAGCGACGCGGATCAGCTTAGCAATCCCATGGGTATCGCTTATGATGATAACGGTGATAGAAGAATTGTCTATATTGCAGATACGGGGAACAACCGGATAGTACGTTATAGGCTCAATACGGACCTCGAATAATAACGGCTTCAATCTCAATAATCCAATCCGACTGAACTAAATCACCAAGTTGTCAGTTAATTATCAGTATCCATCGAATAACTGATGGTAAAATGATTAAACTAACCCGTATAATTCATAAAAGCCGGTAGACCGTAACCGAAGCCTTGTCCTTCGGGGATTTTACAACAATAAACAATTTACAGTACGGAATTTGTAAGCCGGAAAAGAGCGGGAAGCGCAAGGATTCCGCTACCGAGCAGGGAATTTGCGAATAATACGGGCTAAGGAGGAATGATTGAATGTGCTGGTTACAGGCGCCAGCGGCCAATTGGGTCGCCGTTTGGTTCCGGCGCTTATAGGGCGTGGATATACTGTTAAAGGACATTATCGCTCCCGTGAAAAAGCGTCTCGTTACGCTACGATGGGAATGGAGACAATACTCGGCGACCTTACCGAACCGAGCTGGCTCAACGATGCGGTATCGGGGTGTGATGCTGTAATCCACTGTGCCGCCAAAGTAAGCCTGCGCCCGGAAAACCGCGAGGAGATGCAGCGGGTAAATGTTTCGGGAACCGAGGCAGTAGTGGAAGCATGCCGAAACGAGGATGTCAGGCGACTGATTCACGTTTCCTCCGTAGTTGCGGTTGGCGCCTCGGATAATGGTCGGCTAATAGATGAGGATGCCAGGTTCAATCTCGGTCAGTTGAACCTATCCTATGTCGATACCAAACGCGAGGCTGAAGAGATCGCTCTCAGCGCCAATAGCCGTGACTTGCAGGTAGTGGTAGTTAATCCATCCATCATGTTATCTCTTCCGGATGAGATAACAGAGTCTGATTATAGTAAAATACCCGGGTGGATTCCGGTTTATTTCGATTTTGGACTCAATTTAGTGGAGACCGATGACGTGGTGGAAGGGATCATGTCAGCAATGGAAAAAGGCGCCCCCGGAGAGCGATATCTTCTCACCGGAGATAATATAAATCCTCAAGCGGCGTTAGAACTTGCTCGCAAGCATACTTCAATTAAAGGTCCCTATATCAAGATACCGGTGGCTGTGCTGTATCCAATAGCATGGGTGGCGGAAACAGTTCGTAAGCTGCAAGGTAAGCGAGTGAAATTCCATCGCGGTTTGGTTAAACTGGCGAAATACCGGTTTATATACTCCAATAGAAAAGCCCGAGATCAACTCGATTTCGATCCCAAACCTCTTGAGCTTACAATCGAACATCTTCTTAGGAGAATGCAGAGATCATTAAGCCGATAGTATTCTTGTCCGGGATAAGATTCGGTGTGGTGACTATCGCTGGCGAATGCATTTGAGAAATCTCCCCTTGATTAACACTCTTCGATTATTGTATAATAGACTGGTTGACAAACGAATATTTTGAAAGGACTTAATATGGATTACTCGAAAATATACGAAAAACTTATCCGCGCCGATGGCGGTAAGATTATCATGCTGGTGTTGGACGGGGTAGGCGGGATTCCGGTGGAAGAACATCAGGGCAGCGAACTTCAGGCTGCCAATACCCCGAATCTGGACTCGCTGGCAAAGGAATCTTCCTGCGGTCTTTTGGATATCGTCGGACCCGGTATCACCCCCGGAAGTGGTCCGGGGCATCTTTCGCTTTTCGGATACGATCCTCTGCATTATGATGTCGGCAGGGGGGTGCTCTCGGCGCTTGGAATTGATTTTGATCTACACGAAGGCGATGTGCCGGCACGGGTGAATTTCGCTACCATCGATAAGGATGGAAAGGTAGCCGACAGGCGCGCCGGAAGGATCGATGATGAAACCAACCGGAGGATTACCAGGAAAATCAAAGATAATGTGAAACTCGATTATGACGTGCAGTATTACTTTGAAACCGAAAAGGAACACCGGGCGGTATTCGTCCTGAGAGGAAAGGAACTTTCCGGCGAATTGAGCGACACCGACCCGCAGGTGGTCGGTATGGAACCCCAGCCGGTAGAGGCTCTTTCCGACAAAGCCAAGAAGACCGCTGAAATCGTAACCGACTTTATCAACCAGGTTCGTGAAATCCTTGCTGAAGAAGAAAAAGCTAATATGATCCTGATGCGGGGATTCGATTACTTCCAGCCTTTCCCTTCTCTTTACGACAGATTCAAGCTGAGGGCTGTATGCATCGCGGAGTATCCGATGTATCGCGGTGTCAGTAAACTTTTGGGTATGAGGTTAATGTCGCAGCCCGAGATTATTGAAGACCGGTTCAGTGTTCTCGAGGATATATATGGAGATGAATTCGATTTTTATTTCGTCCATGTAAAGAAGACCGATAGCAATGGAG